>NZ_JAVTWC010000114.1:0-33827 GCF_032229445.1 Tahibacter sp. | reverse complement strand
GACCGTCACGCCGGTCGTCGGATCGAAGCGCGCAGCGGCATCCTTGGCCGGGTAGTAGTGGCGCAGCACGTCGTCGGCGGCTGGATCGAGCGGCGCGATGCGCAAGGTGTGATCCTGCAGCGCCACGTCGTCGTGGCAGCCGCCCCAGAACTGCGGTCCTGCGTCCACGACGATGCGTTCGATCCGCGGTCCGGCCGGCAGGCGCAGCCGCACCGTGCCGGCGGCGTCGGTGCGGCCTGCGTCGCCGCGGCGCGCGGCAAGGTCGGTGTAGGCGCCGACATGGGCGTCACGCAGCGGCTTTCCGGTCTGCGCATCGACGCAGGTCATGGTGATCGACATGGTCGCATCGGATGTCTCGGCCAGCGACATCGGCGCCAGGTGCAGCGTGACCACGTGCGGATGCGGATAGACGTATTCGGCGATGGCGCGCACCGGCGAGCCGTTGTGTACCAGCGCAGCGGCGCCCTCCGCGCTCATTTCCACGAGGGCCGGGCCGTTGTAGTTGGCATCGTGCACGGACATCACGACGCCGTCGATCGCCTGTTCGCTGCCCGCTTCGTAGACGAAAGCGTCGGCCAGCGCGTTGAGACGCTCGGCGTCCGGGCCGCTGTCGCTGGTGAGGCCGGACTGCGGCAACAGGATGTATCGCTGGCTCATGGCGGCGCTCGATCGGGCTGGTACTGCAGCAGTGCCCTGTCAGCAGCGATCCTCGCAGCGCCGGCGCGACGCAAGCCGTGCGCGGGCGCCGCAGCGAAGCTCAGCGCGCGCGCAGCCGATAGCGTTCGCGGTAGTCGTTGGGGGTCATGCTGACGACGTGCTTGAACAGGCGCCGGAAGCTCGACACGTCCTGGTAGCCGCAGCGGCCGACGATTTCCTCGAACGACAGGTGAGTGGTTTCGAGCAGCGCCTTGGCCCGCTCCACACGCAGCTTCTGCACGTATTCCAGCGGCGTGGCGCCGAAATCTTCGTGGAAGCGGCGCAGCAGCGTGCGTTCGCTGACGCGGCAATGATCGGCCAGCGCACGCACGCTGATCGCCTCGTGCAGGCGCTTCTGCAGCCATTTCTCGGCCCGCTCGCCGAGACCCTGGCGCGGCTGCTGCGCCAGGGCCAGGCTGATGTAGGGCGCCTGGCTCTGGCGTTCGCGATCGACCAGCATGAGGCGCCCGACATTATGCGCGAGCGCCTTGCCGCCGGCCCATTCGACCATCTGCAGGACCAGCTCGTAGCTCGCCGTCGCCGCGCCCGCGGTGACGATGCTGCCGTCGTCGATCAGCAGTTCCTCAACGGCGAATTCCACTGCCGGATAGCGTTCGCGCGCGAGGTTCGCGAGCCACCAGCTCGTCGTTGCACGACGCCCGTCGAGCAGACCGGCTTCGGCCAGCAGCAGGGTCGCGTTGCAGGTCGAGGCGATGCGCAGGCCCGCTTCGGCACAGCGCCGCAGCAGCACGCGCTCGGCGACGAGGGAATCCAGCCGCCGGCACAGATCGCCGGTGTTGCTGTAGTCGATCGCGGCAACGAGCAGCACGTCGAACTCGTCGGGGCGCGCGAGCTCGGCGTCGAAACTGATGCCGCTGCCGATCCGTACCGGGCCCGGCCGCGCCGCGACCACGCGCACCGACAGTGGCGCGGGCGCGCCCGGGTTGAGCACATGGGCGAGCTTGTTGGCGGTGCGCAGCGTATCCAGCGGCGTGGTCACGGCCGACGCCATCGCCGCCTCATGCACGAGTATGCCGATGCGCAGCATGGCCATCAGCGTGCGGCCTCGCTAACCGCGACGCGGCTTTCGGCCGCAGCGTCCAATGCGGCGTTGTTCACGAAGATCACTCCACCGCCAGCCGCGGCGATCTGCTGCAGCAGCGCCGGAGGCAGGGTTGCGGCCTGGCCCGGCGCGGTACGGCAGCCCGGCGCGACCGCGGTCGCATGATCGACCGTCACGCCGACCGGCAGCAGGTCCAGGCCGGTGTCCGCCGGCACCGCCAGCCACAGGCCCGGCGCCAGCGCCGCCGCGCATTCGGCGCTGAACACGCGGCTGCGGATTTCGCCGCTCTGTGCATCGATCTGCTCGAAACGCGCCGCGGCCAGATCCAGGCGCATGCTGTAGTCGCGACCCGGCAACGGTTCTACGACGCGGTCGTCGATGCGGATATCGGCGGCGGAAGCCAGCCCGGCAAAGCCGGCGAACAGCGCAAGAACGAGGCCCGACAACGGGCGCGACAACAGACGCGACGACACGAGCGACAAGCGGTTCGGCGATTTCATGGCACAGGTCCTTCGGGGGAGAGTGGAGCCATGCTAGGCCGCTGCAGCCTGCCGCACCGGTGGCGGAATCGCAATCCTGATGGGGAAATCCGCCAGACCCGCTGCACTGCGCCATGAAGCAACGCGCTTGCGTTGCCGACCTTGGGCTTCGCCCGGTCGCTCTGGGGCGGGTCCAGACAGACCGCCCTGGCACCCTCGAAGTACCACCGCCTCAACACTCACTGCACGCTTGAGCGGAAGGGACCTTGGTCTGTTGCATTCGCAACCGCGCCCGAGCGGGGCCACGACCGGCGGCCGCGTCTACACTACCTGACCCCGCTGGCCTCTGGCGAACTCCTGTCCACATGTCCTCCGAGATCCCCTACCCGCCCGCCACCGGCCGCCGATATGCCGGCGTCAAGGAACACGACATCGAGACGGCCCTGCTCGAAAAGCTCCGCGAACTCAAGTACACCGACCGTCCCGACATCCGCGACCGCGCCACGCTCGAGGCGAACTTCCGCCAGAAGTTCGAGACGCTCAACCGCGTGCGCCTCACCGACGGCGAGTTCACCCGCCTGCTCGACGAACTCGTCACCCCCGACGTCTTCACCGCCGCGCGCGTTTTGCGCGAGAAGAACGACTTCACGCGAGATGACGGAACACCGCTGAGCTTCACGCTGGTCAATATCAAGGACTGGTGCAAGAACGACTTCGAGGTCGTCCACCAGCCTCGCATCAATACCGACTACAGCCACCATCGCTTCGACGTGCTGCTGCTCATCAACGGCGTGCCGGTCGTCCAGATCGAGCTCAAGACCCTGAGCGTCAACCCGCGCCGGGCGATGGAGCAGATTGTCGACTACAAGAACGATGCCGGTAACGGCTATACGCGCACGTTGCTGTGCTTCCTCCAGCTGTTCATCGTCAGCAATCGCACCGACACGGTCTATTTCGCCAATAACAACGCGCGGCACTTTTCATTCAATGCCGACGAGCGCTTCCTGCCGGTCTACCGCTTCGCTGATCGCGACAACAAGCCGATCGCCCATCTCGACGACTTCGCCGACTGCTTCCTGCAGAAATGCGCACTCGGCCGCACGATCAGCCGCTACACGGTGCTGATCCAGAGCGAGCAGAAGCTGCTGATGATGCGGCCGTACCAGATCTATGCCGTCCAGGCCATTGTCGATTGCATCGAGCAGAACTGCGGCAACGGCTACATCTGGCATACCACCGGCAGCGGCAAGACGCTGACCTCGTTCAAGACCTCGACGCTGTTGCGCGACAACGACCAGATCGACAAATGCCTGTTCGTCGTCGACCGCAAGGACCTCGATCGGCAGACGCGCGAGGAATTCAACCGCTTCCAGGAAGGCTGCGTCGAGGAAAATACCAATACCGAAACCCTGGTCCGCCGTCTGCTTTCCGACGACAAGTCCGACAAGGTCATCGTCACGACGATACAGAAGCTGGGCCTCGCCCTCGACGCCACGAACCGGCGCAACTACCGCGAACGTCTCGCACCACTGGCAACGAAACGCCTCGTCTTCATCTTCGACGAGTGCCACCGCTCCCAGTTCGGCGACAACCACCAGGCTATCAAGGAATTCTTCCCGCGCTCCCAGCTGTTCGGATTCACGGGTACGCCGATCTTCGACGAAAACGCCTCACGCCTGCAGATCGCGGGCGACCAGGCGTCCATGCGCACGACCGTAGATCTGTTCCAGCGAGAGCTGCACGCCTACACCATTACCCACGCCATCGAGGACAGAAACGTCCTGCGGTTTCACGTGGACTACTACAAGCCCGACGGCAAGGACGCGCCGAAGACCGGCCAGACCCTCGCCAAGCGCGCCGTCGTCGAAGCCATCCTCGCCAAGCACGACGCGGCCACCCATGTGCGCCGCTTCAACGCGCTGTTTGCAACGGCATCGATCAACGAGGCCATCGAGTACTACAGCCTCTTCCAGAGCATTCAGGCCGAGCACCAGGCAGCCGATCCGGCCTTCACTCCACTCAGCATCGCCTGCGTGTTCTCGCCACCGGCACAACTCGCGCAGACCGTCGACGAGAGGAGGGACATCGCCCAGCTCGCGGAAGACCTCGAGCAGGAACGGACCGACAACGAGAACGAGCCGGAGAAAAAGAAGGCAGCGCTGACAGCCATCATCGCCGACTACAACGCGCGGTATGGCACCAATCACACCGTCAGCGAATTCGACCTGTACTACCAGGACGTGCAGAAGCGCATCAAGGACCAGCAGTTCCCCAACGCCGATCTGCCGCGCAAGGGCGCCGAGAAGATCGACGTCATCCTGGTCGTGGACATGCTGCTCACCGGCTTCGACTCGAAGTATCTGAACACTCTCTACGTCGACAAGAACCTGAAGTACCACGGCCTGATCCAGGCGTTCTCGCGCACCAACCGCGTGCTGAATGCCACCAAGCCCCACGGCCAGATCCTCGACTTCCGCGCCCAGCAGGAGGCCGTAGATACCGCCATCACGCTGTTCTCCGGCGTCAAGGACGAAGGCAAGGCGCGCGAAATCTGGCTGGTCGATCCCGCGCCGACGGTCGTCGGGAAACTGAAAGATGCGCTGGTCAAACTTGGGGAGTTCCTGCAATCGCAGGACCTTCCGCCCACGCCGGAAAGCGTGCCCGCGCTGCGCGGTGACGAGGCGCGTGCCGCCTTCATCGAGCGCTTCCGTGAAGTGCAACGTCTCAAGACCCAGCTCGACCAGTACACCGACCTCGCCCCGGAAACCAAGGCGGCAGTCGAACAACTCCTGCCGCGCGACGAACTCAACGCCTATCGCGGCGTCTACCTCGCGACCGCCCAACGCCTCAAGGAGCAGCAGGACAAACGCGGCGACCAGGCGCCCAGCCCCGTCATCGAACAGCTCGACTTCGAATTCGTCCTGTTTGCCTCCGCCGTGATCGACTACGACTACATCATCAAGCTGCTGGCCAACTTCTCGACCAAGGCACCGGGCAAGCAGACGATGAATCGCGAGCAGCTGATCGGGCTGATCGAAGCTGATGCCAAGTTCCTTGACGAGCGCGAACTGATTACCGACTACGTGCGTACGCTGGAGGCCGGGCAAGGGCTCGATGAAAAGGCGATTCGCGATGGGTATCAGCGCTTCAAAAAGGCGCGACAAGCTAGTGAGCTCGCTGAGATCGCGGACAACCACGGCCTTGCGCGCGAGCGGCTTGAGGCTTTCGTCGAGAGAATCCTGCAGCGCATGGTGTTCGATGGGGAACAGCTCACCGAGCTGATGGGGCCGCTGGGTCTCGCCTGGCGGGAGCGGCGGGTGAAGGAACTTGGACTGATGGATGTGCTTGTTCGTGTCCTCAAGAAACGTGCTGCTGGCCGCGAGATTTCCGGCCTGAGCGCCTACGAACCATGAAAAACTCGAAGAACACACAGAAAGGCGCGAATGAATTCATGACGCCGAAGCTGCGGTTTACGGAGTTTCAGGATCAACAGGGATGGTCGCTGCATAAGCTCGGTGAAAAAGCGGTCATATTGAAGGGAAAAGGCATTTCAAAGGCCGACCTCGACTTGAACGGGTCGCAGCCCTGCATCCGTTACGGTGAGCTGTACACCTTTTACGGAGAAACAATTCAGTCCGTCGCCTCGCGAACAAATGTCCCGGCGTCGGAGTTGTTTCTCAGCAAGGCGAATGACGTCATCATCCCATCGTCAGGGGAAACCAAGATCGATATCGCAACTGCCGCGTGCGTTCTCTTAGACGATGTCGCACTTGGTGGAGACCTTAACGTTATTCGCTCAACCATGAATGGGCAGTTTCTTAGCTACTATCTTAATGGTCCGAAAAAATTAGATATCGCGAAGGTCGCCCAAGGGGATACCGTTGTCCACCTTTACCCGCATCAGCTGAGTGCGCAACGCGTTTGGCTTCCGTCTCCGGCCGAACAAGAAAAAATCGCCAAATGCCTGAGTACACTGGACGAGCTGATCGGAGCCGAAAGCCAAAAGATATGTGCGCTCAAGGCCCACAAAAACGGGCTTATGCAGCAACTCTTCCCTCGCGAAGGTGAAACTCTCCCTCACCTCCGCTTTCACGAATTTCAGGATGCTCCGGAGTGGGAGGAGCGTAGGCTTGAAGATCTGGCAAAAAGGGGCTCAGGTCATACGCCGAGCAAGGCGCATCCTGAGTATTACAACGGTGGGATAAGATGGATTTCCCTGGCGGACTCTCGACGACTCGACAGTGGACTGATTAGCGAAACAAAAACCACGATTTCGCTGAAGGGCATCAACAATTCGTCGGCTGTGCTGCACCCGGCGGGCACTGTGTTAGTGAGCCGCGACGCGGGGGTCGGCAAAAGCGCAATCATGGGGTCAGCTATGGCCGTCAGCCAGCACTTCATCGCGTGGACGTGCGACGAGAGTAAGCTCTCGAATTGGTTCTTGTATCACCTTCTCCAGAAGATGAAGCCGGATTTTGAAAGGGCCGCCATCGGAAGCACCATCAAGACGATCGGCCTCCAGTTCTTCATTGATCTAGAAGTTGTGATTCCGTCCCTTGCCGAGCAGCAACGCATCGCGACCTGTCTCTGCTCACTTGACGATCTTATTGCAGCTCAAAGCGACAGGCTTGCCGGCTTGCGCTTGCACAAGCAAGGGCTCCTGCAGCAACTCTTCCCGTTTCCAGCGGATGCCTAAACCATGAATGAGATCAAGTTCATCGATCTTGATGCCTTGGCGCGTCATCTACGCAATGAAATGCAAACTAAGCAGTTCGCACTTCTCTGCGGCTACAACGGCGCGGGCAAGACTCGGTTATCCGGTACATTCAAGAGCCTCGGCAAGGAGGTCAACCTTGATGGCGAAACAACGAAGCGAGACACCCTTTACTTCAACGCTTTCACAGAAGACCTTTTCAGTTGGCACAACGATCTCGATAGCGACAGTGAGCGCTACTTAATGCTTCACCCTACGTCGACCTTTTTTGCCGGACTAGAAGAGTTGGAAATGGAGAACCGAATTCGGCCATTGCTGCATCGCTATGCCGATTTCGACTTCAAGCTAGACAAGGTTCCGCTTAGAAGCAGCGATGGAGAGTTGATCGGGGAGCAATTCATCGTTCGATTCTTTCGCGACACCCACTCTTCACCACCAGACACTATCGCCGACAACATCAAGATATCAAGAGGCGAAGAGAATCTATTCATCTGGTGCTTCTTTCTTGCCGTAGTTGAGCTCGCCATGATTGATGACGGCACCGGCCCCTACCACTGGGTAGACTATGTCTACATCGACGATCCAATTTCGTCTCTCGACGAACACAACGCCATAGCCGTTGCCTGCCATTTGGTTCATCTCCTCAAGGGTGGTGGAAAAAAGCTTAAGGTAATCATATCCACTCACCACACACTGTTTTTCAACGTGCTAAGCAACGAGCTTAGAGCTGAGCGCAAGGGCAGCCCAAAGAAGGCAGTCCAGTACTTTCTTAGTACCGGGAAGGATGCAGGCGGCTTCATTTTGCGAGAGCAGAAGAGCGACACTCCGTCCTATCATCACGTCGCGAACTTAAAACTATTGCATGAGGCTGAAAAAGGCGATCTCTTGTTCACGCACCATTTCAACATGATGCGTGCAGTTCTTGAGAAGACAGCGCTTTTCCATGGCTACGGGCACTTCTCGATGTGCCTGAAAGAAGGCTCGGATACAGATGACGCTGCATTGCACCAGCGCCTCCTCGACGTCCTAAGTCATGGCAATCACTCGGTCTTTGAGCCGGACGTAATGCCAGAAGAACTGAAGCGTTATTTCGCAAAGATTTTGAGGAAGTTCCGCCGCGACTATCCCTTTAATCCAGCATTGTTCCCCGAGGACTCGGCGCCATCGACTCCCGCCCCCGAAGCATGATCCGTCGCCAATGCTGATCCTCTACACCACCGAAGACGGCAAAAGCCGCATCCAGCTCCGGGCCAAAGACCACACCGTCTGGCTCAGCCAGCGGGAAATGGCCCAACTGTTCGATGTCGGCACCGACAACATCGGCCTGCACCTGAAGAACCTCTACGAGGATGGCGAACTCGCCCGCGCGGCAACTACCGAGGAATCCTCGGTAGTTCAAACCGAGGGCGGCCGCGAGGTCCGGCGCCCGGTCACCCTATACAACCTCGATGCGATCCTCGCGGTCGGCTACCGCGTGCGCTCGCCGCGCGGCGTGCAGTTCCGCCGCTGGGCTTCCACCGTCCTCAAGGAGTACCTGCTCAAGGGCTTCGCGATGGACGACGAGCGGCTCAGGAACCCGGACGGCCGCCCTGATCATTTCGACGAGATGCTGGCGCGCATCCGCGACATCCGTGCGTCGGAGAAGCGGTTCTACCAGAAGGTGCGCGATCTCTTTGCCCTCTGCACCGACTACGACACGAGCGATCGCGCCACCCAGCAGTTCTTTGCCGCCGTGCAAAACCTGCTGCTGTTCGCGGTCACCGGCCAGACCGCTGCCGAGCTCGTCACGGCGCGGGCCGATCCGGACAACCCGAACTTCGGTCTGCTCGCGTGGAAGGGCAACAAGGTGCGCAAGACCGACATCGTCATCGCCAAGAACTACCTGAGCGAAGACGAGATCGACACGCTGAACCGCCTGGTCGTGATCTTCCTCGAAACCGCGGAGCTGCGCGCGAAGAACCGCAAGGAAACCCGCATGGCGTTCTGGAAGGACAACATCGACCAGATCATCACGTCCAATGGCTTCCCGCTGCTCCAGGGCAAGGGCGGCATCAGCCACGAGCAGATGGAAGTGACCGCCGCCGCGCGTTACCTGGACTTCGATGAGCGCCGAAAGAAACAGGACGCGCTTGCGGCGGACCAGACCGACGACGCTGAACTCAAGGCACTGCAAACGAAGCTAAAGAACCGGAGACCGCAGGAAAAATGAGCGCAAGACCCATCTCCGAAGCGAAAGACCCTGACCTGCGCGCCTCGGTCGCAGCCATGAATCGCGCCGCGGAACTGGCTCGCGAGATCGCCATCCAGACCGATACGAGCCTGGTAGTGGTCATCAATGGCCAGATCGTCCGTATTCCAGCGAAAGAGCTGCGGGAAGCCGCCGCGAAGCAGAAAAGCAAATCCCTATGAACGACAAAGATCAGAAGCAGCTCGGCAAAACTCTGTGGAACATCGCCGACCGCTTGCGCGGCGCGATGATGGCCGACGACTTCCGCGACTACATGCTGGCCTTCCTGTTCCTGCGCTATCTGTCGGACAACTACGAGGTCGCGGCGAGAAAGGAACTCGGGCCAGATTACCCGGCGCTTCCCGTGGGCGACGGCCGCGTGCCGCTGTCGCTGTGGTATGCCAGCAATCCAGGCGATGTCGCCGATTTCGAGAAGCAGATGCGCCGCAAGGTGCACTACGTGATCAAGCCGGACCATCTGTGGGCCAGCATCGCCAACCTCGCCAGGAACGACAGCGGCGATCTGCTGGATACCTTGCGCGACGGTTTCAAGTACATCGAGAACGAGTCCTTCCAGAGCACATTCAACGGGCTGTTTTCGGAGATCAACCTCGGTTCGGAAAAGCTCGGCAGGACCCACGCCGACAAGAACAAAAAACTCTGCGAGATCATCAAGGAAATCGCCAGGGGACTGGCGGAGTTCTCGACTGACATCGACGCGCTCGGCGACGCCTACGAATACCTGATCGGCCAGTTCGCTGCTGGCTCCGGCAAGAAGGCCGGCGAGTTCTACACCCCGCAACAGATCTCCGGCATTCTCTCGGCCATCGTCATCCTCGACAGCCAGGAGCCGGCCACCGGCAAGGTGAAACAGCTCGGCAGCGTGTTCGACTTCGCCTGCGGCTCAGGTTCGCTGCTGCTGAACGTGCGCAAGCGCATGGGTCCGCACGGCGTCGGCAAGATCGTCGGCCAGGAAAAGAACATCACCACCTACAACCTCGCGCGCATGAACATGCTGCTGCACGGGGTGAAGGACACGGAGTTCGAGATATACCACGGCGATACGCTGCTCAACGAGTGGGATCACCTGCGCGAGACCAATCCGGCGAAGATGCCCAAGTTCGACGCCGTCGTCGCCAATCCGCCTTTCAGCTACCGCTGGGAGCCGAAGGACGACATGAGCGATGACGTGCGATTCAAGAACTACGGACTCGCCCCGAAATCCGCCGCCGACTTCGCCTTCCTGCTCCACGGGTTCCACTACCTCAAGGACCAGGGCGTCATGGCGATCATCCTGCCCCACGGCGTGCTGTTCCGAGGCGGCGCCGAGGAACGCATCCGCACCAAACTGCTCAAGGACGGCCACATCGACACCGTCATCGGCCTGCCGGCGAATCTCTTCTACTCCACCGGCATACCGGTCTGCATTCTCGTGCTGAAGAAGTGCAAGAAATTCGACGACGTGCTGTTCATCAACGCCGCCGAGCACTTCGAGAAGGGCAAGCGCCAGAACGTGCTGCTCGACGAGCACATCGACAAGATTGTCCACACCTACCAGCACCGCAAGGAAGAAGACCGCTACTCCCGGCGCGTCACGATGGATCGCATCGAGGCGGAAAGCTACAACCTCAATATCTCCCGCTACATCAGCAACGCAAAGGCCGAGCCGGAGATCGATCTGGAGGCCACGCATCGACAGCTGGTAGAGATCGAAAAGACGATACGAGCGGCGACGCAGCGGCACAATGTGTTCTTGCGCGAATTGAATTTGCCTGCTCTGCCCGGCGGTGAAGCGGGGGAATGAGCGAACACCGACGCGATGGGCGCGGTGCGGATGGACGCGGCGCGATGGGCCGAAAACTCCGCACCTGGTTCACAGGCGTTTTGCCCCCTCACCCAACCCTCTCCCCCAGGCGCGTGAACGCGCCTGGGGGAGAGGGTTAAAGCGGCGGCTCGCCATCTCGCGCCTACCGAGCCTGTCTCGCGCCTACTGAGCCTGCGCCTCACGCGCCACCAGGCGTACTTCCCCCACGACCCACAGCGTCTTCGTACTCGGCCGTGTAAACACGAAGCACAGGTCCTCGGCGCCGGCCTTTGCCTTGGCCGGCACCGACGCGCGCAGCGTCGTCTGGCCGGTATTGCCCACCGCGGTCTTCAGCGGCAGCGTGAGCCAGGGTTTGCCGGTGCAGCCGCCGCGGCGGATCTGGAGTTCGCCCGACGCGGTCGACGGCTTGCGCCGCACTACATGCTTGACGTCTTTCCACAACTGGAAGTTGTACGGAATGCTGCCGACGTCGACTTCGATCGCGGCGCTGGCGGGGAGATCCGCCTGCGGCCATATCCAACAAGCGTCGAAGATGTCGACGCTGTAGAACGGGCGCTCGCCGGTCAGCGGCGCGTCGTCTTCCAGCCGCAGCACCAGGCCGTTGTCGCGGCAGGGCTTGAGCTCGCCGCTGCTGCGCCGGCGCAGCGCGCTCGCGTCGGTGGCGATATCGACCGTACGCGTCAGGCGCGTGCGCTCGACGAACGTCGCCGCGCGCAGTGGCGTGCCGGCAGGCAGTGCCAGCGGCGCTGCATAGACCGGCGACGTCGCATCGGGCTCGCTGCCGTCGCGCGTATAGCGCAGCACGCCGAAACCGGTCTGGTTCGACAGCGTCACGTCGACGACACCGGATGCGTCGGCGGCGGCAGCGAGCGCCGCGCGCGGCAGGAACGCCGATTCGGCGTAGCCGATGTCCAGTGCACGATAGCGCGCTAACTGCGCCGGCAGGCGCGCGAGGAAGCCCGGCCAGTCGCGGCGCTCGCGTGCCGACCAGTTCACTTCGGCCAGCGCGGCGATGCGTGGGAACACGGCATGCTCCACGCGTGCCGTCGTGCGCATGTGCTCGACCCAGACATTCGCCTGGGCGCCCATCACGTGGCGCGCCTGCTGCGCGTCGAGCTCGGCCGGTGTGGGTTCGAAACCGTAGAGCTTTTCCAGCGTGACGAGGTAGGGCCGGCCCGACGGCTCGTCGGCGGCATCGCTTTGCAGGTTGTCGAGGTACAGGTCCGGGGACGGCGACAGCACGACGTCATGGCCGGCGCGCGCGGCGTCGATCGCGCCCTTGCTGCCACGCCAGGACATCACACTGGCACTCTGTGGCAGTGCACCGCCTTCGAGGATCTCGTCCCAGCCGATCAGCTTGCGATTGTGCGCTTCCAGCATGGTTTCGAGCCGGCCGACGAACCAGGCCTGCAGGGCTGTGTCGTCGGCGAGCTTGAGTTGCTTGCGCCGCGCCTGCACGCGTTTGGACGCCTGCCAGCGGTCCTTCGCCGCTTCGTCGCCGCCGATATGGATGTAGCGCGACGGAAACAGATCAACGACCTCGTCGAGCACGCCCTCGATGAACTTAAATGTGGATTCATCCACATTCAGCAGATAGGTATGCACGCCCCAGTCAGTCGAGACCGCTGGCTTTTCGCCGGTGCCGAGCTCCGGATAGGCCGCGATCGCGGCCTGCATATGGCCCGGCATGTCGATCTCGGGCACCACGGTGATGTGGCGCTGCGCCGCGTAGGCGACGATGTCGCGGATCTCGTCCTGGGTGTAATAGCCGCCATAGCGGCGCGGTTTGCCGGTCGCCGGGTCGATGTCGGCCGCGGCGGCGGGTCCGGGCGGCACGCGCCAGGCGCCGACCTCGGTCAGACGCGGATACTTCTTGATCTCGATGCGCCAGCCCTGATCATCGGTCAGGTGCCAGTGGAAGGTGTTGAGCTTGTGCAGCGCCATCGCATCGATGAGCTTCTTGATGAATTCCAGCGGCTGGTAGTGGCGCGCCGAATCGAGCATGAGGCCGCGCCAGGGGTAGCGCGGCCAGTCGGTGATAGTGCCCGACGCGATGTGTGTCGCGGACGACGCGGTGGCGGGATGCGCCGTGAGCAGTTGCCACAGCGACACGGCGCCGTAGAACAGTCCGGCGTCACTGCCGGAGCTGACCTCGACCACGCCGGCATCGGCTTTGAGCCAATACCAACCGGCGTACGCGTCACGACCTTCGTGGAAGACGAAACGGATGCCCGCCGCCGGTTTATTCGCCGCGCAATCGACAGTCAGCGCGAAACCGCGCGTGCGCTGCACCAGGTCGACGAAATAGCGAGCGACTTTCTGCGCCTCGTCGCCGCAGGCATCGACCCGTGTCGTCGCGTCGATGCGCACCGGCGCGCGCGCCGGCGCAGGCTCCACCTTGGCCGGCAGCGGCACGATCGCGTCGAGCGGCACGACGGCAGCGGCGGCAACGTTTTGCGACGTCGTCGACGGTGTGTGCGCGCACGCGGCCAGAAGGAATGCGACGCCGAGAAAGCTGCCGATGCGCAGTGATGGGGAACGAATCATGGACACCTCGTTTCGATGATGGTCACACGTCGATGACAGCAGGGTCGGAGTTGCCAAACTTATACCCGCTCAATCACCGCCTCCACGAAAGGACGTCTGACCTGCCGACACCCGTCTCCGTCCACACCCTCCGGCGCGTTGGGCGTTCTGGACGAATGGAACCTTAGGTTCCGCGCCATCGCTCTTCACACCCGTGAATCGCAAGGGCTTTACGCTCAGCTCTTGCAATTCCCGATTCCCGAAACAAAAAAGGGCCGGGATCCACGCCCGGCCCAAGTCACCACGTTGGAGATGAGGCCGCACCGCCGGCGTCGGGCGCAGCACGCGAGACTCGCTCGCGTGCTGTGCCGCGTCGTTCAGAACTTGAAGCGCGCCGTGAGGTAGTACTGGCGCCCGTTGGAGTAGATCGAGCGCGGCTGATCCTCGTTGAGCGCGTAGTACTTGAGCTTGGGCTGGTTGAGATTCATCCCGTCCAGCGACAACGCGAAATTGTCGCTGAAGGTGTAGCCCAGCGAGGCGGACAGATAGCCCGCCTCGGCCTGCGAGAACGCCGTGGCGCGATCCAGACCGCTGTAGAAGCTCGACCGGTAGGTATACGAAACGCGGGCGTTGAAACGTTCGTTCTCGAAGTAGCCGCCGACGGTGTACGTGTTCTTCGAGGTGCCCACGAGCGGCCGGTTGCCGACCTCCTTGCCGTCGGTGTAGGTGTAGTTTGCCGAGATGCCGAAGTGGTCCGACAACGGCTGCTCGTACGCCAGCTCCACGCCTTTGACCTTGCCGCTGCTGTTGACCGGCACAGTCAGCACGTAGGGCACATTGACGCCCTGCGGGTTGTTCTGGTCGAAGGTGAGATAGGTCTCGGTGATCCTGCCGAGGCTGATGTAGCTCTTCAGATCCATGTAGAACACGCCGGCGGACAGCAGCGCGTTCGGCGCGAAATACCACTCCAGCGAGGCATCGAAATTGGTCGAGCGTACGGGCTTGAGGTTGGGATTGCTGCCGCTGCCCGAGCCGACGCCGCCGGCTACCGCAGGCGGCGACAGTGAGATCGGCCCCGCCAGCGCCGAGTAGTCGGGCCGCGTCATGGTCTTCGACGCCGCAAAGCGCGCGATCAGGTCGTCGGCCACCTCGAGCTTGAGATTCGCGCTGGGCAGCCAGTCCTTGTAGGTGTTGTCGAACGCGGTCGGCAGATACGGGCCGAATGCGGACGTGGTTATCGCGCCCGGCGTCTGCGCCGTCGCGTTGACATTCGCGATCACATGTTCCTGCGTCCGTACATAGCGCAGGCCGATGTTGGCGCTCCAGCCGTCACCGGCGAGGTCACCCTGGATATAGGCGGCATCGTTGCGTTCGGACAGCGCATAGTTCTGCGACCAGTCGCTGCGCGTCACTGGATCCCGATTGGTGAAGCGCGCGTTGTACGCGGCAAGCTGCTCCGGCGAGTAGTACCAGATATTGCGCGGAAAGACGCCGCCGAGGTCGCTGCCGAAATCGCCGGGGTAGTTCTGGAATCCGTTCGGATAGTTGGCCGGGTTGAACGGCGAGGTCGCCGGATCTACGCAGTTGAACGTCACCGGATCCCAGTTGAAAGCCGAGCCATCCGAGCAGCGCGGCCCCTGACCGATCACGCCGTCCGACTTACGGTCGTGATCGCTGCTCCGCACGCCGAAGCGCATCAGCGTGAATGCGCCGTCGTTGAACGAATATTCGCCGTCGAGCTGGAGCCATTGTTCGTCGTCGCGCACGTTGATGTTCTGCGCGCCGAAGATCCAGCCGAGCGTGTTGGCGGACGGGCTGCCCGTGTTCTCGTTGCCCAGTCCCCAGCTCGCTGCGCGATCGATGCCGTTGATGCTGTACCAGCCGCCGGTGCCGATGCCGGTATTCCACTCCGCAACGTCCTGCGTCGGCGTCTTGCCGTGACCGCGCGTCGTACCGACCTTCGACGTGAAGATCAGCGCATCGGTCGCACGGAAGGTGGCGTCGAAATTGAAGAACATCGAATCCGAGCTGGAATCCGGGCGCGAGATCTGATCGTAGACGCCATAGGTCGTGCCGGCGACGGGACTGAAGTTCGCGCTGACCAGCGTGTTGTTGCGTACCACGTAGCCGGAGTCCGGTCCCTGGCCAGCGCCGCGATTGAGCACATGGGTCAGCCAGAACATGTAGTTGCGGTTGTAGTTGCTCGCGTCCATCTTTGATTTGAACGCACTGAAGTTCAGGTCCAGCCGGTCGCCCGCGCGAATTTCCAGGTCGACGAGACCGCCCTGGCGCTTGCGCTCCTGCTCGAACAGCGCCGAGCCGATCAGCGTCGGGTACCACACGTTGGCGAGGCTGGGATTCGCCGCGGCCACAGCGCTGTCGGGCGCGATCTGCTCGTAGCCGAGCAGTTCCTGTCCGTCGCGGCGCAGGTGGCGCTCCTCGGAGAAGGCCTGGACCATGAGGCCCATCGTGCCGCCCGCATTCTTCCAGTTCAGCAGACCGCTGAACTGCGGCGAATTCTTGTCAGGCAGCTCCGCATGCACGCCGCCGACGGACCCCTCGATCGTCAGCGGCTCGGCAAAGTCGAGCGGGCTGCGCGTCTGGATGTTGACGTAGCCGGCGACGCCGCCTTCGACGTCGGAGGCCTGCGCCGTCTTGTGCACGACGACGCTGCCGACGAGCTGGGACGGCAGCAGCGAATAGCTCACGCTGCGCCCCACCGACCCGGTCTGGTTGAGCACGAACCAGTCGCCCGAGGAAACGGGATGGCCGTTGATCAGCGTCTGGGTCAGGCTCGCATTGGTTCCGCGCATGCTGACACGGTCGTTTTCGTCGAAACCGCCTTCGTTGGCGCTGGCCGAACTGATCGTCACGCCGACGACGCGCTGCAGCGAATCGGCGACGTTCTTGTCCGGCATCTTGCCGATGTCTTCCGCGGTGATCACGTCCACGTGCGATTCCGCGTCGCGCTTCGTGTCGAGCGACTTCTGCATGCTCTGGCGGATGCCCTTGACGACGACTTCCTCCAGCTCCTGCGTGTCGCGCGGGTCGGCGGCGGACTCGGTGTTGTTCGCGGATTCGACGGCGGCCTCGGCCGCGGTTTCCGCGTGCGCGACGCCGTAGAAGCTCAGTGCGGTGACGATGCTCAGGGCGAGCAGGTTTCTGCGAATGATCATGAAGTGTTCCCCTTCCCTACCGTTTTGTTGTTTGCCGCCGGGTGCCGGCTGCGCGCGCAACCTCGCCTTACGGGCCTCGGTGAGTACGTTCTTGCCTACGCGTCCTGTCCCACGAACCATCTTCCATACGCTTGCGCCCCGCGCGGAGCGGAATCTCGTCGAGTTGGGAACAAAGGGCGGCGCATCGCTTTCATGTTCCGCACCCGATCCTCCCAATCTCGCCATCGCCTGCTTTGCAGGCATTGGCCGCCTCGCTCACTCAAGGTGGCCGTGTAAACAAAGACCTTTCTACCTTTTCGATCGCTGCTATCCGTCGTCGTCGCGCGCGTCGAGCATCCAGCAGGCCGCGCCGATCACGCCAAGCTGGCCGTGGTCGATGAGACTGACTGGGATGCGTTCCAGCACAGGGCGCATGACGCCCTTGGCGAGGAACCGCGCACTGAAATTCGAATGCAGCAGGAACTGGCGGATATGGGGCAGGATGCCCCCAGCCAGGTGCACGCCGCCGCGCGCGCCGCAGCTCAGCGCGAGATCGCCGACCACGCCGCCGAGCCAGGCGCAGAACAGATTCAGGGTTTCCGTCGCGAGCGGGTCGTGCGCGCTCAGCGCGGCTTCGGTGATCGACGCCGGCGCGCGCAGGTGCGGCTGCGCGCCGCGGATCGCGCACAGCGCGTTGTAGATCTGCACCAGGCCCGGACCCGACAGCGCGCTTTCGTTGCTGACGTGAGCGGACTGGCGCATCAGCACGCGCAGGATCTCGATCTCGAGCTCATTGCCCGGCGCGAGCGCCGCCTGTCCGGCTTCCGTCGCGAGAACGATGGGACGATGCCGGCCCGGTATGCGCACGGCGGCGCCGAGTCCGGTGCCGGGACCGACGATCAGGGTGGGACCGTTCGCCGCGGCTTCGGCGTCGCCGGGCAGCAGTACGCACTCGCTCGCGCGCAGGTAGTGCGTGGCACAGGCCACGGCTTCGAAATCATTGACGAGGGCGACGTCGGCAACATCGATCTCGCTGCGGATCTCCGCGAGCGACACGGCCCAGGGCAGGTTCGCGTTGACCAAGGTGTCGCCGACCGCGACGCCGGCGCAGGCGATGGAGACGCGCTGCACCGGCACATCGCCGATCGACTGCAGGAAATGCTTGAGCAGCACGCCGAGATTCGGGAAGTCGGCGCAGACGTACTTGTCGTAGCGCTCGACCGCGACAGCGGCGGAGCCGGCGTTCACCTGGCGCACCAGCCCGACCCGCGCATGCGTGCCGCCGACGTCGGCAGCGACGAACGGCACGGCCTGCGTGCTACCGAGCTCGGCGAATCGCTGACTGGCTGCTGCTGCCACGCGTGTGCTCCCTTCCATTGCCCCGGTGCCGCGCCTCGGAGGCTCGACGGGGGCCGAGTCTGAAACTTGCGTGACAACGTTGTCAATAGGTATGCGGCAGCGACTTGTCCGGACTGCAATCTCTCGCTGCGGTGCCGGTGAACGCGGTCACGGACTGGTCTGCCATCCGTGGCACATGTGTATGCTTTTTATGTGTTTTATCGATCTTCGTCCGGCCGCCCCAAGTAGCCTGACCGGACGGCAATCGACGCTGCGCCGCAACATTTCCGGCAGGTGCAATTGCGCGCCGGCCAGGGCAAGATATGACAACGTTACTAGTACCGCGACCGTCACGGCATGACGGCTCGCGGACACCGCCCGCGCGAGCCGGTCGCCCAAGACGATCACCGCGTCCGCAGTCCTTCCGACGGGGAATACAGGCATGTCCAGCGCGACCACCGCGGCGAATCCCGCCAGCTACCGCAGCTCCATCGTCATCATCGGCGTGCTTTTCTTTATTTTTGGATTCGTGACATGGATCAACGGCCCGCTGATCGGCTTCGTCAAGCTCGCCTTCGATCTGGATACCGACGCCAAGGCCTTCCTGGTGACCTTTGCGTTCTACATGGCGTATTTCTTCCTCGCCCTGCCCTCGTCGATGATTCTCGAGCGCACCGGCATGAAGAAGGGCATGGCCCTGGGCCTGGGCGTGATGGCCGTCGGCACGGTGATATTTGGCACTTTTGCCACAATGAGAAACTATCCGGTCTGCCTCGGCGGCCTGTTCGTGATCGGTTCGGGCCTGTCGCTGCTGCAGACCGCGTCGAATCCCTACATCAGCATTCTCGGCCCGATCGAGAGCGCCGCCGCACGCATCAGCATCATGGGCATCTGCAACAAGGTGGCCGGGATCCTCAGCCCCATCGTCATGGGCGTGCTCGTGATGAAGGACGTGGGCCTGCTCGAGGCCAAGGTAGCCGCGGCAGCCACGCCGGAAATCAAGCATGAACTGCTGAACCAGTTCGCCGCGCAGATCTACTGGCCGTACATGGTCATGGCGCTGATCCTCGCCGCACTGGCGGTCTGGATCCTGCGCTCGCCGCTGCCGGAACTGAAAGCATCAGAAGCCAACGCCGCCGACGCGGACGGCGCGAACGGCCGCCGCAACAGCGTGCTGCAGTTCCCGCATCTGCTGCTCGGCGTGCTGTGCATCTTCCTGTACGTCGGCGTCGAGGTGCTGGCTGCGGACGCGATCGGCACCTACGGCAAGAGCTTCGGCATACCCAGCGAGGAGACGACCTACTTCACCGCGTTCACGCTGGCCGCGATGCTGCTGGGCTACGTCATCGGCCTGTTCACGATTCCGAAATACCTGTCGCAGGAACGGGGCCTGGCCATCTCCGCCGTGCTCGGCATCGTCTTCAGCGTCGCCGCTTACCTGACCAAGGGCTACGTCTCGGTCGGCTTCGTCGCCGCGCTGGGCCTGGCCAATGCGCTCATGTGGCCGGCGATCTTCCCGCTCGCGATCGCCGGCCTCGGGCGCTTCACCGAGAAGGGCTCGGCGCTGCTCATCATGGGCATCGCCGGCGGCGCGATCCTGCCGCGCATCTTCGCCGTGTACAAGGACATCTACGACTTCCAGCTCGTGTTCCTCGCGGTCGCCGCGCCCTGCTATTTGTATATTCTTTTCTATTCGCTCAAGGGCCATGCCGCCGGCCGCGGCAATGCGCGCAGCGGCGCGGCGGCACTGGCCTGAATCCGCCCGGCCGCGCCCGACCGCACAGGCCGCTGCCGGGGGCGCCGGCACGTCCGGCGCCGCGCTGTTTCGCCGGCGACGAATTCGGCAGGCATGTCTAGGCGCTAGCGCGGTTTCCGGCCACAATCGGGGCCGGTCCGCGCGTGTTCGTACGGCCCGGAACCAGACTACTGCCGTACCTTGCAAGGCCCGCCGATGCGCAGTCCGACGATCAAAGACGTCGCCGAACGTTCCCAGGTTTCCCTCAAAACCGTATCTCGCGTCATAAACAACGAAGCCAGTGTGCGCGAAGGCACGCGCAACAAGGTGCTTCGCGTCATCGCCGAACTCGGCTACCAGCCCGACCTGTCGGCACGCAGCCTGCGCAGCGCGCGCTCCTACGCGCTCGGGCTGGTCTACGACAATCCGAATCCCTACTACGTCATCGCGGTGCAGAGCGGCGTGCTGTCGGTGTGCCGCGAATCGGGCTACGGCCTGCAGATCCATCCCTGCGATTCGAGCTCGCCGAACCTCGCCGACGAACTGGTCCATCTCGCGCGCCACTCGCGCCTGGCCGGCCTCGTGCTCGCGCCGCCGATGTCCGAGCGGCTGGAGCTGATCGCGCACCTGAAGGCCAACAAGATCCATGTCGTGCGCATCATCTCGGCCGCGGCCGATCCGCAGGACGGCTATCCCTGCGTCTACGTCGACGACCGCGACGCGGCCTACGACATCACCAAGCACCTGATCCAGCTCGGCCACCAGCGCATCGGCTTCCTCTGGGGCGGCGAGGCGCATCGCTCGAGCCCGGAGCGCTATCGCGGCTATGAGAGCGCACTCAAGGACTACGGCATCGCGCTCGACAAGAAGCTGATCCTGCACGGCGACTACAGTTTCGACGACGGCTTCCGCGGCGCGCGCAAGCTGCTCGCGCTCAAGGACAGGCCTACAGCGATCTTCGGATCCAACGACGAGATCGCCGCGGGCGTGCTCGCCGCGGCGAAGTCCTCGGGGCTCGAAGTACCTTATGACCTGTCTATCGCCGGATTCGAGGACAGTCCGTTCTCCAAGCAGTCCTGGCCCGCGCTGACAACGGCCAAGCAGGCGACCGAAGAGATCGCGCGCCACGCGACGCAGTTGCTGATCTCCGAACTCGACCGCGAGGAAAACGACGTCGAGAAACTCACCGTCTTTGGCAACAAGGGCTTCAGCCCGCAGCTCGTGATCCGCGGGTCCACCGGGCCGGCGCGCACGACGACGCCCTGAGGTCAGCCGAACGGGCTTTTCGTTCACCCATCAGCTGTGCCGCAGCGACGCCGCCTCTCGCGCCAGCGCCGCGATCGCCGGCCAGTTGGCGGCGTCGACGAGGTTTCCCGGCGTCAACCACGAGCCACCGACTGCGATCACGTTGGGCAGTGCCAGCCACTGCGCTGCGGCGCTCGCACTGATGCCGCCGGTGGCGCAGAAGCCGATACCGGGCAGCGGCGAGGCCAGCGCACGCACGAAGTCGACGCCGCCGGCCGGCACGGCCGGGAAGAATTTCTGCCAGCGATAGCCGCGTTCGAGCAGGGTCATCGCCTCGCTTGCGCTGGCCGCGCCGGGCAGATACGGCAGCGCACTGTCGTCGGCAGCATCGAGCAGCCGCGGCGAATGCCCGGGCGATACGGCGAAACGAGCGCCGGCCGCGGCCGAAGCGTGCAGATCCTGCGGCGTCAGGACGGTACCGGCGCCGACGGCGACACCGTCGACTTCATTGGCGATCGCGCGGATCGCGTCGAGCGCGACCGGCGTGCGCAACGTGATCTCCACGGCCGGTATGCCACCCGCGACGAGCGCACGTGCGAGTGGCACGGCGTGTTCGAGCCGCTGCACCACGACCACGGCGACTACGGGCGCGAGCCGCAGCGTGGCTTCGATCTCGGCCTGGCGCGCACGCATCAGTTCGCTCATTCGACGGCTCCGAAAATGGTGGCGCCGGTATCGGCCGTACTGACCTGGGCGCGGAAGAGCGCGAACATCTCGCGGCCGAGGCCGTGGCTGTTGGCGCTCAGATCGGCCGTTGCCGGCACGCGGCTTTCCCACTCCTGCGCATCGACCAGCGCCTCGATCTGGCCGTTGACGGCGCAGACGCGCACGCGGTCGCCGTCGCGCAGCTTCGCGATCGGGCCGCCGCTGGCAGCCTCGGGAGTCAGATGGATCGCCGCCGGAATCTTGCCGGACGCGCCGGACATGCGCCCGTCGGTCACGAGCGCGACGCGCAGTCCGCGCCCCTGCAACACACCGAGCGCCGGCGTGAGCTTGTGCAGCTCGGGCATGCCGTTCGCGCGCGGTCCCTGATGGCGCACGACCACGATGACGTCGTCGGTGAATTCGCCGCGATCGAACGCCTTCTGCGCCGCATCCTGGTCGTCGAAGATGCGCGCCGGCGCTTCGATGGTGTAGCGATCCTCGGGTACCGAGGACACCTTGATCACCGCGCGCCCCAGGTTCCCCGTGAGCAGGCGCAGCCCGCCGTCGGCGCGGAACGGCTGCGCGACCGGGCGCAGCGTATGCGGGTCGAGGCTGACCGCCGTACTCGGCAGCCAATGCACGGTTTTATCCTTTTCCAGGAATGGCGCATTGCGGTAGGCCTCCATGCCGGCGCCCGCGACGGTCGGGATGTCGTGCAGCAGTCCGGCATCGAGCAGCTGGGCGATCAGGAACCCCATGCCGCCGGCCGCGTGGAACTGGTTCACGTCGGCGCTGCCGTTCGGATAGACGCGCGCGAGCAGCGGCACGGCGGACGCGAGCGCGTCGAAATCTTCGAGACGCAGCTCCAGCCCGGCCGCGCGCGCGATCGCGACGAGGTGCAGCAGGTGATTGGTCGAGCCGCCGGTCGCGTGCAGGCCGATCACGCCGTTGACGAGGGCGCGCGCATCGATGATCTGCGCCGGCGGCAGATAGCTGTCGCCGAGCGCCGTGATCGCGAGCGCGCGGTCGACTGCGGCGACAGTCAGCGCGTCGCGAAGGTCGGTGTCCGGATGCACGAAGCTCGATCCGGGCAGCTGCAGGCCCATGATCTCCATGAGCATCTGGTTCGAGTTCGCGGTGCCGTAGAACGTGCAGGTTCCCGGCGCGTGGTACGAGCGCGCCTCGACGTCGAGCAGTTCGGCGCGATCGGCCTTGCCTTCGGCATAGCGCTGGCGCACGCGCGCCTTCTCGTCGTTGCTCGCGCCGCTGGGCATCGGACCCGCCGGCACGAACACCGCCGGGACGTGCCCGAAATGCAGCGCGGCAATCAGCAGGCCCGGCACGATCTTGTCGCAGATGCCCAGGTACAGCGCGGCGTCGAACATGTCGTGCGACAGCGCCACGCCGCTCGCGAGCGCGATCACGTCGCGCGAGAACAGCGACAGCTCCATGCCGGTCTTGCCCTGGGTCACGCCGTCGCACATCGCCGGCACGCCACCGGCGACTTCCGCGGTCGCGCCGCGCGCGCGCGCGGCCTGGCGGATGAGTTCGGGATAGCGCTCGTAGGGCTGATGCGCCGAGAGCATGTCGTTGTACGCGGTGACGATGCCGAGGTTCGGCACGATGCCGTCGCGCAGGCGCTGCTTGTCGACCGGGCTGCAGCCGGCGAAGCCGTGCGCGAGGTTGCCGCAGGACAGGCGATTGCGCCGCGGCCCGTTGCCGCGCGCCTGCGCCATGCGGTCCAGATAACGCTCGCGCGTCGCGCGGCTGCGCTCGTCGATCTCGCGGGTAACCCGCGCTACGGTCGGATTCAATGCCATATCGGTTCCTCAGGTCGCATCAGCGGCCGGAAGCTCCGCCGCCTCTCGCTGGCTTCGTGCGCTGCCGGATCAGCTGCACCAGTACATCCGCAGCGGCTCGCCGGCGCACTTGACCACCGCACGTATCGGCATCTCATCACTGCGCGTCTGCGGATCGAGCGCACGCGCAAGCACGCTGCGCTTCTCGGCGCCTTCGATATGCAGGTACAGCGCGGCTGTTGCAAGCAAGGTCGGCAAGGTCAGCGTGATGCGCGCCTCGGGTGCCGCTGGCGCCTGCAGCAGCACGACGCGCTCGCGGCCTTGCGGATCCAATGCCTGGGTCAACGTGTCGCCGCCCGGAAACAGCGACGCGGTATGGCCGTCGTTGCCCATGCCGAGCACGACCGCGTCGAACGGCAATGGCAGCGCTTCGATACGCCGCGCAATGCGCGCGATGGCCGCCGCCGGATCGCGCGCCGGCTCGAACAGCGGTTCGAAGCGTGCGGCCGCGGCCGCACCCGCGCCCCCGGTTTCGCGCAGCAGGCGGGCGGTGGAACGCGCGGCCTCGGGCGTGACCCCGCGGTCGTCGACCCCCGTCACCACCACGCGGGACCAGTCCAGGCGCAGGCGTCCGAGTTCACTGAGAAAGCGCCGCGGCGTGCTGCCGCCGGATACCGCCAGCAATCCGACACCGCGTGTCAGGATCGCGTCGCGCAGGTCGCAGCCCACCGCCGCGGCGAGTGCGCGCGCCAGGCTCGCGCCGTCGGCGTAGGCGTGCTCGATGAGGTTTGCGTGCAGGTCGCGGCGACGCATCGGCGGCTCGCGCACGGCTTCAAGGTGCATCTTCATGCCAGGTTCTTCCGTCACGTTCGATCAGCGCGACCGCCGCGCTGGGGCCCCAGGTGCCGGCGGTGTAACCGCGCGGCGCTTCATTGCCGGCCTCCCAGGCCGCGAGGATCGGATCGGCCCAGCCCCATGCCGCCTCGACTTCGTCGCGACGCATGAACAGGGTCGGATTGCCACGCACCACGTCCATGAGCAGGCGTTCGTAGGCGTCCGGATTGCGCACGCCGAAGGCCTCGGCAAAGCTCATGTCCAGCGCGACACGGCGCAGGCGCAGGCCACCGGGGCCGGGGTATTTGTTCATGAGCCAGAGCTTCACGCCTTCGTCCGGCTGCAGCCGCAGCACGAGCTTGTTCGGCGAGATCGGGCCGGCGTTCTCGCCGAAGATCGAATGCGGAATCGCGCGGAAGGTGATGACGATTTCCGATACGCGCTCGGGCAACCGCTTGCCGGTGCGCAGGTAGAACGGCACGCCGGCCCAGCGCCAGGTGCGCAGTTCGGCCTTGAGCGCGACAAAGGTCTCGGTGCGCGAGTCGGGCCGGCCGATCTCGTCGAGATAGCCCGGTACTGCGCCGCCGTTGGACGCGCCGGCACGGTACTGGCCGCGCACCGAACATTGCGCCGCGTTGGATTCGTCGATGGGTTTCAGCGCGCGCAGCACCTTGAGCTTCTCATCGCGGATCGCGTCTGGCGCGAGCGAAGCCGGCGGCTCCATCGCGACGAGGCAGAGCAGCTGCAGCAAGTGGTTCTGCACCATGTCACGCAGCGCGCCGGCGCCGTCGTAGAACGCGGCGCGCCATTCGACGCCGATGGTCTCGGCGACGGTGATCTGCACATGGTCGATGTGCCCGGCGTTCCACAGCGGCTCGAACAGCGCATTGCCGAAGCGCAACGCGACGAGGTTCTGCACGGTTTCCTTGCCGAGGTAGTGGTCGATGCGAAAAGTCTGCTGCTCGGCGAAGCAGCGCCCGAGTGCATCGTTGATCGCCGTGGCGGACTTGAGATCGCGCCCGATGGGCTTCTCTACGACGACACGTGCGCGGGCATGGTTGAGTCCGTGCTCACGCAGGCGCTCGCAGATCGGCACGAAGATCTCGGGACTGGTCGCGAGATAGAACACGCAGACGCGATCGGGCACGGCCTTCATCGCAGCGGCGAACTCGTTCCAGCCACCCTCTTTGCGCGCATCGAGGGCGTGGTAGCCGATCAGGCCGACGAAACCCTGCACGATGTCTTCGGGCAGGTTGCTGCCGAGGGACTTGATGACGGCCTCGCGGACCCGTTCGTGGTATTCGGCATCGGACAGCGCATCGCGCGCGACACCAATGAGGCGGCTGCCCGGCGGGATCTGCCCGTCGGCATAGCGGTGATACAGCGCCGGCAGCAGCTTGCGTACGGCGAGATCACCGGTACCGCCGAAGATCACGAGATCGAACGGGTCGACGTGGCTGGCTTGCGCGGTCACTTGACACTCCTGGGCTCGGTCGGCAAAAACAATACCATTGAAATACCACCGCGCAAAGCCCTGGACGGCAACGGCAGCGGCGAACCTATGATGCGCCGGCCGAGCAGACGATCATGTGACGGGGCGCGGAAGCGGTATGGGTCAGGGCTGCAGATACCGGACCGAGGACGGCGGCGCCCGTGGCGGGCGATATCGCGGCGCCGCAGGGTGTTTGCGAGCTGAGTTGCGCGCGACACCGTCGCCGCTTCGACCCTGGGGCGAGCGGTCAACAGGTGTGCGGGGCGCTGACCATACGTCGCGCCGGCACCGCACCGCGGTCGCGGCGCGGCTGCCACCCCATTCACGCAGCGAACGCGTTTTCCGCATCAAATACGCGACTTGAGACGCAGGAGCGTGGCGAACGGGGCAACATCGTCCCCACCCAACCCTCCCCCTGAAGGGGAGGGCTCAGTTTCAGGGCCGACAGGACTTTTCGCGTCAGCGTCCAACTGGCGCAGGCGCACCGCACCGCCGGAACAGCTTGCCCAACGATGAGCGGAATCGTGATTTTCACCGCGCCGGGACAGCCCTCCCCTTCAAGGGGAGGGTTGGGTGGCGATGGTGTAGGCGTGGACTCCACGCCGAGCCCGTTTCAGTGGTGCTCCCGAGCCCGCCTCGCTCCGTGCCCGGCCCACACGCCCCTGGTTGCCAGGCCAATACCACCCAGCAGCCGCTTTGCGTTTCTGGTATCTGACTGGTATTGTCCTGATCCATGCCCACTCCCCTGCTCAAGATCTGGCGCCAGCTCGGCCGCGAGAAGGCCACGCACCGCGAACTCGCGTGGATGCGCGTGCGTAATCTCATCGAGCGCGCTATCGCTGCCGGCGAGTTGCCGCCGGGCTCGGCGCTGCCGAGCGAGCGCGACCTCAGCCAGCAGCTCGCGCTGTCGCGCGTCACCGTGCGCAAGGCCATCGCCGGCCTCGTCGCCGACGACGTGCTGATCCAGCGCCAGGGCGCGGGTACTTTCGTCGCCGGCCGCATCGTCAAGTCGTTTTCGCGGCTGACCAGTTTCAGCGACGACCTGCGCGCGCGCGGCATGAATCCCCGCTCGGTGTTCCTGAGCCGCGGCAGTGGCGAAGTCACGCCGCAGGAAGCCATGGCACTGTCGCTGTCGCCCGGCGCGCGCGTCGCCCGGCTGCATCGCCTGCGCTATGCGGGCGAACAGCCGCTGGCGATCGAGCGCACCGCCGTGCCGCTGAACCTGCTGCCCGATCCCGACCTCGTCGTGAACTCGCTCTACGAAACGCTGGATGCCCTCGCCCTGCGTCCGCAGCGCGCGCTGCAACGCTTGCGCGCGGTCAACTTCGACGCGGACCAGGCGCGCCAGCTCGACGTCGCCGTCGGTGCCGCGGGCCTGCTGATCGAACGCCGCAGCTTTCTCGACGACGGCCGCGTAATCGAATTCACCTGCTCGTGGTACCGCGGCGACATGTACGACTTCGTGGCAGAACTTACCGGCTGAGCTGCGAGAGCACTTTCGCTTTTTTGCCCAACACCAGATCTCCACAACCCCGGCCCGTTGGGCGTTCAGAGTGATCAGAACCTGCGGTTCTGAGCGATCACTCTTCACCCCCTTGACTCAAGGGGGCCTTAGGAGCCGGAGCGTTTCCGGCGCGCACTTAGCCTCGCTTTTCTCCAGGACTGCCATGACCGCCCTGCCCGATGCCGAATCCACCCTGATGTTCCGCGAGGCGCACAGTGCCGCCGCGCTGATCGCCGCGCAGCTCGACGCCAACGCGGCGACGATCGCGAGGCTGACTGCGCGCCTGCGCGCGAAGCCGCCGCGCTTCATCGTGACCTGCGCGCGCGGCAGTTCGGATCACGCGGCCACGTTCGCGAAGTACCTGTTCGAAACCCAGCTGGGCCTGTGCACCGCGTCGGCCTCGCCGTCGGTGAGTTCGATCTATGCCGCGCCGCTGCAGCTCGATTCGGCGCTGTTCGTCGCGATCTCGCAGTCTGGCAAGAGCCCGGACCTCGTGCGCAACGCGCAGGCGGCGCGCGATGCCGGCGCGCAGGTGCTAGCCCTGGTCAACACCGAGAATTCGCCGCTGGCCGCCGTCGCCCACGACGTGATCGCGCTGCGCGCCGGACCGGAGCGCAGCGTAGCGGCGACAAAAAGCTATCTGTGTACGTTGTCCGCCCTGGTCCAGCTCGCCGCGTCCTGGAGCGGCTCGCGTGAACTCGACCAGGCGCTGGCCGCGCTGCCCGGCACATTGCAGCGCAGTTGGGGGCTGGACTGGTCGGCGCTGACCGACGGGCTCGCGCAGGCGCACAACCTGTTCGTGCTCGGCCGCGGCCTGGGTCTTGGCGCGGCGCAAGAAGCCGCGCTCAAGTTCAAGGAAACCAGCGGTCTGCATGCGGAAGCGTTCAGCGCAGCCGAGGTCAGGCATGGCCCGATGGCGCTGATCGGCCGCGGCTTCCCGCTGCTGGTATTCGCCCAGGACGACGGCACGCAGGCCGGCACACTCGCTGCCGCCGCCGAGTTCCGCGCACGCGGCGCGAAGGTCTTCGTCGCCGCACCTGGCGATCCGTCCGGCAGCACGCTGCCGCTAGTCGAGGCGGTGCATCCGGTCTGCGCGCCGCTGCTGCATGTACAGAGCTTCTACCGCGCCTGCAACGCGCTCGCGCTGCGCCGCGGGCACAATCCGGACCTGCCGCCGCACCTGAACAAAGTCACGGAAACCGTCTGATGGCCGTCGTCCTCGTCAATGCCCGCGTGCTGGCCGACGATGGCCTGCGCGACGACCTCGCAGTGCTGGTCGACGGCGCGCGCATCACCGATGTCGTCGCGCGCGACGATCCGCGCGCCGCGTCCGCCAGCGCACTCGACCTGCAGGGCCGCTACCTGTTGCCCGGCTTCATCGACTGCCAGGTCAACGGCGGCGGCGACGTGCTGTTCAACGACGCACCGGGCGTGGACACGATTCGCCGCATCGGCGCGGCGCATCGGCGCTACGGCACGACCGGCTTCCTGCCCACCCTGATCAGCGATTCCCGCGAAACCATGGCCGCGGCGATCGACGCGGTCGACGCGGCGATCGCGCAAGGCGTGCCGGGCGTGCTCGGCATCCATCTGGAAGGCCCGTATCTCGCGCCGCAGCGCAAGGGCGCGCACGACGCGGCAAAGTTCCATAGTCCGGAAGCGGCCGATGTGGCGCTGGCCGCCTCGCTGCGCGGCGGCGTTACGCTGCTGACGCTGGCGCCGGAGCAGGTCTCCGACGCTGCGCTGCAGGATCTGGTCGCGCGCGGCGTCATTGTCGCCGCCGGCCATACCGCGGCCAGCTATGACCAACTCATGCACGCCTTCGACCTGGGCGTGCGCGGCGTCACGCACCTGTTCAATGCGATGACGCCGCTGACCGGGCGCGAGCCCGGCGCGGTTGGCGCGGCACTGGATCACCGCGACAGCTGGTGCGGGATCATCGCCGACGGCCATCACGTCCACCCGGCCAGCCTGCGCACAGCGATCCGCGCCAAGCCACGCGGTCGCATCTTCCTCGTCACCGACGCCATGCCGCCAGTCGGCGGCATACACGGCGAATACACGCTGGCCGGCCAGCGCGTGCTGCTGCGCGACGGCCAGTGCGTCAACGAGCAGGGCGCGCTGGCCGGCTCGGCGCTCGACATGGTCAGCGCGGTTCGCCACACGGTTGAGCAGCTCGGTCTTCCACTCGAAGAAGCCGCGCGCATGGCCTCGACCTGGCCGGCCGAATTCCTCGGCCTGGGTTCAAGCCACGGCCGCATTGCCGCAGGCTATGCCGCCGACTTCGTCGTGATCGACGAGGCCTGGACCGTGCACGAGACCTGGATCGCCGGCCGCCGCGACTGACCCCTTCGGACGGATGCCTCATCCGTCCCGGGAAGCGCACGCTGCAGTCGGCCGATGGCGGAATCGGGTGCTCGCCAGCAGGCGGATCGTTGCTATTTGCCCGGAACTCGATCACTTCCCCATGTCCTTCGTCACACGACAGGGGACCGCGAGTGAACGAAGATCGGTCGCCCCCGGGCGTCTGCGCGTGTAGCCAACCTTTGCGCGCCACCGCCCATCCAAGCTGCGCCCATTGGGAGAGTGAATATGGACAGACGCGATTTCCTGCAGTTCGCCGGTGCCGGTGTCGGCGCGCTGCTGCTTCCCGTATACGGCCGCGCCATCGCCGCCGAAGAGCTGCTGAGCAGCGTCGATGTCGCGAGCAAGAAGAAGCTCGCCGACGCGGCCCTGGAGGCCGCCAGGAGCAGCGGCGCGAGCTACTGCGACGTGCGCATCGGCCGCTACCTGCGCCAGTTCGTCGTCACGCGCGAGGATCGCGTCGAGAACGTCGTGAACACCGAATCCGCCGGTGTCGGCGTCCGCGTGATCGCCAACGGTACCTGGGGCTTCGCCGCCACCAGCATCGCCACGCCGGAAGCCGTCGCGAAGGCCGCGCGCCAGGCCGTGACCATCGCCAAGGCCAACGCGCGCCTGCAGGCCAAGCCGGTCGAGCTGGCGCCGGTCAAGGGCGCCGGCGAAGTGTCCTGGAAGACGCCGATCCAACGCAATGCGATGGAGGTGCCGATCAAGGAAAAGGTCGAGCTGCTGCTCGGCGTCAACGCCGCGGCGATGAAGGCCGGCGCGAGCTTCATCAATTCCACGCTGTTCCTCGTCAACGAGCAGAAGTATTTCGCCTCGACCGACGGCTCGTACATCGACCAGGACGTGCACCGCATCTGGGCGCCGATGACGGTCACCGCGGTGGACAAGGCCAGCGGCAAGTTCCGCATTCGGCAGGGCCTGTCCGATCCGCGCGGCATGGGCTACGAATATCTCGAGCCCAAGGCCGCCGACAAGGTCGAGCTGCCCGGCGGCGCGGTGGTGTACAACAATTCCTACGACATGGTCGCCGACGCGGTCGCCGCGGCCAAGCAGGCCCAGGAAAAGCTCAAGGCGCGTTCGGTCAAGCCGGGCAAGTACGACCTCATGCTCGATCCGTCGCACCTGTGGCTGACGATCCACGAATCGGTCGGCCATCCGCTCGAACTCGACCGCGTGCTCGGCTACGAAGCCAACTATGCCGGCACCAGCTTCGCCACGCTGGACAAGTGGAAAGAGAAATTCCAGTACGGCAGCGAAAAGGTCACCCTGTTCGCCGACAAGATCCAGCCGACCTCGCTCGGCGCGGTCGGCTACGACGATGAAGGCGTCAAGACCCAGCGCTGGGACCTCGTCAGCAAGGGCAAGCTCGTCAACTACCAGGTCATCCGCGACCAGGCCCACATCCTCGGCCTCAAGGAATCGCAGGGCTGCTGCTATGCCGACTCCTGGTCCAGCGTGCAGTTCCAGCGCATGGCCAACGTGTCGCTGGCCGCGGGGGAAGCCAAGCTCAGCCCGGCCGACATGATCAAGGACATCGAGAACGGCATCTACATCGTCGGCGACGGTTCGTTCTCGATCGACCAGCAGCGCTACAACGCGCAGTTCGGCGGCCAGCTGTTCTATGAGATCAAGAACGGCAAGGTCACCGGGATGATCGAAGACGTCGCCTACCAGATCCGTACGCCGGAATTCTGGAACGCCTGCGTCGCGGTCTGCGACCAGAGCGACTACCGCCTCGGCGGCTCGTTCTTCGACGGCAAGGGCCAGCCCGGCCAGGTGTCGGCGGTGTCGCATGGCTCGTCGACGGCGCGCTTCAACGGCATCAACGTCATCAACACCGCCCGCAGCCTCGGCTGATCCGCAGGAGAAACGGTCGTGGGAACCTCAGGACAAAGCGATATTTGCTTTTGCTTTTGGAGCCCCCTTGAGTCAAGGGGGCGGCCAAATGCCTGCAAAGCAGGCGTTTGGCGGGGTTGTGGGGATCTGGTGCAGATCACAAGAGCGTTACTTCAACCAGTTGACAAGAGGTTCCCATGAGCATTCTTTCCGAGCAGGAAGCCAAGGCCATCCTGGACAAAGTCGTCAAGTTTTCGAAGGCCGACGAGTGCAGCGCGCAGCTCACCGGCACCATCACCGGCAATATCCGCTATGCGCTCAACAGCGTCTCCACCAGCGGCACGGTCGACGACCTTCAGCTGGGCGTGCAGGTCGCCTTCGGCAAGCGCGTGGGCACCGCGACGATCAACGAGTTCGACGACGCCTCGCTGGAGAAGGTCGTGCGCCGCGCCGAGGAACTGGCCAAGCTCGCGCCGGAGAATCCGGAATTCATGCCGGCCATCGGCAAGCAGACCTACAAACCCAGCGAAACCTTCAGCGCCAAGACCGCCGGCGTCACGCCGGAATACCGCGCCGATGTCGCCGCCGCCTGCATCGAGCCGTGCAAGGCCGACAAGCTGGTCGCGGCGGGCTTCCTGACCGACACGCAAAGCTTCTTCGCGATGGCCAACAGCAACGGCAACTTCGCCTACCAGAAGTCCTCGGGCGTGGATTTCACCTGCACCGTACGCACCGACGACGGCCGCGGCTCGGGCTGGGTCGCGCGTAACCTGCGCGACGTCGACGCGTTCGATGCGAAGAAGGAGATCGCGATCGCGATCGACAAGGCCAAGCGCTCGGCCGACGCCAAGGCGCTGGAGCCCGGCAAGTACACCGTGATCCTGGAGCCGGCCGCAGCCTCGGGCCTGATCTCCTTCATGATGTTCGGCTTCGACGCGCGCCAGGCCGACGAAGGCCGCAGCTTCCTGTCCAAGAAGGGCGGCGGGAACAAGGTCGGCGAGAAGCTGTTCGACGAGCGCGTCACGATCTACGCCGATCCCTGGGACAAGGAAGCCGCGGTTGCGCCGTTCGACGCACAGAACGACGGCCTGCCGCGCGAGCGCATGAACATCATCAGCAAGGGCAAGGTCGAGTATCTGCAGTACTCGCGCTACTGGGCCGAGCAGAAGAAGAAAACTGCGCAGGGCCAGCCCGGCAACCTGATCATGGTCGGCGGCGACAAGTCGACGATGGACCTGGTCAAGAGCACCAGGAAGGGCATCCTCGTCACGCGCACCTGGTACATCCGCATGGTCGATCCGCAGACCGTGCTGCTGACCGGACTCACGCGCGACGGCACCTTCTACGTCGAAGACGGCGAGATCAGGTACCCGATCAAGAATTTCCGCTTCAACGAATCGCCGGTGATCATGCTCAACAACATCGAGGAACTCGGCAAGCCGGTGCGCGTCGGCGACGACGAATCGCCGTTCGTCATGATGATCCCGCCGATGAAGATCCGCGACTTCACCTTCTCGTCGCTGTCGGACGCGGTCTAAGGCGAGTGGAGAGGAGGAGAGGAGTGAGAAAATGAGTCTCGTCTCCCACTCCTTCCTCCTCTCTCCCGCCTCGGAAAATTGAGGAAAGAATCGTGTGAACGGCGCTGACTCTTTCCTCGCTTCTCTCGCCTCTTTCCTACTATGACCCGTTCCGAATTCCTCCGCCTCCTCTGCGCCGCCGGCGCCGGCGCGCTCGTCGCGCCGCGGCTGCGCGCCGAGACGAAGAGCTACGATTTCCGCTTCACCCGGCTGATGTACGAGTCCGGCGACTGGGACGTGGACCAGCGCATGCCGTCCAACGTCATCGATGCGCTGATCCAGTACACGACCTTGCGCGTCGACCCGGTCGAGCAGGTGCTGCCGCTGGCTGATCCGCGCATGCTCAACGCGAGTTTCTGCTATCTCGCCGGGCACAAGCTCGTCGAGTTCAATCCCGACGAGAAGCGCAACTTCGAACGCTACGTGCGCAACGGCGGCTTCGTCTTCGTCGACGACTGCAACCACGACATCGACGGCCTGTTCGCGAAATCCTTCGAGGCGCAGATGGCGCAGATCTTCGGCGCCCAGGCCCTGCAGAAGCTGCCGAAGAAGCACCCGCTGTACAGCAGTTTTTTCCGCTTCGACGATCCGCCCGCGACCGGCTTCGAGCTCAACGGCTGGGGCGACGACCTCGTGCACGACTACCTGCGCGGCATCAGCATCAACGGCCGCCTCGGCGTGCTCTACAGCAACAAGGACTACGGCTGCGA
>NZ_JAVTWC010000113.1:0-33836 GCF_032229445.1 Tahibacter sp. | reverse complement strand
AGTGATCGCTCAGAACCGCAGGTTCTGATCGCTCTGAACGCCCAACGGGCCGGACCGGCCAAATGCCTGCGTAGCAGGCGTTTGGCGGGGTTGTGGAGATCTGGTGCTGAGTACAAGAGCAGTAGTGCCGGGACTTGTTCATAAATTCCTTAGTGCATTTGCCGCACGGCCGTGCGGCACCGGGAACGTCAACAGGACCTACGCCGAAAACTCTCTGTGGGCAGAACACCTGCAGCGCATCCTGAAACAGGCGCAGGCCATCGTCGACGCGGCGATTTCCTCCAGTCATCGCACACCGTGAGCGTCAATGATCCGGCGAGGCTCCGATGTCTGCCCAGGCCTTTGCGTTTTCAGGCACCACAGGCTCAGCGGTCAAGCCGTCGCTCAGGAGGCGATTTCGTCTGGCAGCAAGCGGTCGTATTCTTTTTTCACTACCGCATAGCACTCGCAGGTGTGCTTTTCCAATCCCGGCCGGTCGAGCACGGTGATGTGACCGCGGTTGTAGCGGATGAGGCCCACCCTCTGGAGCTTTTGCGCACTTTCCGTGACGCCTTCACGCCGTACGCCGAGCATGTTGGAGATGAGTTCCTGTGTCATCACGAGATCCGGCCCCTCAAGGCGGTCCAGGCTCAGCAGCAGCCAGCGGCATAACTGTTGGTCCAGTGAGTGGTGTCGATTGCACACGGCGGTCTGCGCCATCTGGGTGATCAGCGCCTGGGTGTAGCGCAGCAACAAATGCAGCACGGGCGCGCGACTGAACTGTTTCTTGAGGAACGAGGCCTTCACCCGATAGCCTTCTCCCGCACTCTGAACGACGGCGCGGCTGGGCGTCGAACCGCCGCCCATGAAAATCGAAACACCGACGATGCCCTCATGGCCGACGACTGCGATCTCCGCGGAAGCCCCATTCTCCAACACGTACAAGAGCGAAACGATGGCGGTGGTCGGAAAGTAGACGTGTTTGAGGGTGATGCCGGACTCACAGAGCACATGGCCTAGAGGCAGGCTGACCCACTCGAGCTGCAGCAGCCAGCGCTGCCAGTCAGGCTCGGGCAATGCCGCCAGCAGGCGGTTGGTTTTCGGCGGATCGCGGTTGTGCATCGACCTTCGGCGTGGGGGAGCACGTGCGGCGACTCTCCAAGAGCGTGCGTCATCGAACAGTGAACCCCCCGTGGAAATCGTATGAGCCGTTGAACTGGCGGGTTGACCCCTCACATCACCTGGCAGCTCAGTCTTTGCAGGCGCTGAGATAGAGTGGTGTCGACAGTCGGTGGGTTCACCTCGATTCGTTGGGTTCTTGATGAGCGAACAAGGGCGCGACATGGAAATCAAGGTTCTGGGAGTGGGTTGCGACAGCACCATCGGCGTCATCGAACGGACTGCACACGCTGCGGGCGTCGTCGTCGAGATCGTCAAGGTCGAGAACCCCGACGAGATCAGGCGCACGGGTGTCAACGCCACCCCGGCCGTCATGATCGACGGGAACGTCGTACACAGCGGCGGTCTTCCGTCCTGTGAGCAAGTGCAAGCCTGGCTGAAGCCCGGCCCGATCGGGTTTCTGAAAAATGCGACCCGCCATCTGTTCTTCACGGGCAAGGGCGGGGTTGGCAAGACGTCGCTGTCGACCGCCGCCGCACTGACCCTCGCAGACGCGGGCAGACGCGTGCTGCTGGTCAGCACCGATGCCGCTTCAAACCTGGACGAAATGCTCGGCATCGAGCTTCGCAACACACCGGTGCCGGTGCCCGGCGCCCCTGGCCTGTCGGTGCTGAACATCGACCCCGGCACTGCGGCCGAGGCGTATCGACAACGGGTCCTGGCGCAGATGGGCGCAGGTGCCAGTCCGGAAGAACTGTCGACCGTGCGCGAGCAGTTGTCCGGTGCCTGCACCACGGAGATTGCATCCTTCGACGAGTTCTCATCTCTGCTGTCCCGGGCTGACGAGCACTTCGATCACATCGTTTTCGACACGGCCCCGACCGGGCACACTTTGCGGCTGCTCAGCCTGCCCAAGGCATGGACCGGTTTTCTGGACGGCAATGACCGCGGCGCGTCCTGCCTGGGCCCACACTCGGGCCTGAAGATGCAGGAAGTGCGCTTCAGGGCCGCGCTTGACGCCCTGAGCGATCCCGCCCAGACCACGGTCATCCTGGTCACTCGGCCCGACCGGGGCGCGATCAACGAGGCGGCGCATACGTCTGAGGAACTGCGAGAACTCGGCCTGAACAACCAACGGTTGGCGATCAACGGTGTGTTCCACGCCAGCGACCGCACGGACGCCGTTGCCTGTGCCATCGAGGACCTCGGGCAGCAGGCACTGGAGGCGATGCCCGCGACATTGCGCGCATTGCCGCAGGACCGCGTGCCGTTGCGTGCCTTCGACACTGTCGGTCTGGCAGCCTTGCGCGCACTGCTGACCGGCGCGGCACCGATCTCAGCGCCTACGCTCTCGCTTGCGCAGACCCATGAACCGCTACAAGGCCTGGATGTATTGGCCGACGAGCTGGCCGCTGCCGGGCATGGTCTGATCATGGTGATGGGCAAGGGGGGCGTTGGCAAAACGACGGTCGCCGCTGCCCTGGCCCTGGGGCTTGTCCAGCGCGGCAAGAGCGTGCACCTCAGCACCACCGATCCGGCTGCACATCTGGCGGAAACGCTGAATGGCGACGTGCCGGGATTGAAACTGAGCCGGATCGATCCGAAGGTCGAAACGCAGCGTTACATCGACAAGATCATGGCCGCAAAGTCGCCCAAGCTCGATGCGGCCGAGCAGGCGCTTCTGCTGGAAGACCTGCAGTCGCCGTGTACTGAAGAGGTCGCAGTCTTCCATGCGTTTTCGCGCATCGTCGGCGAAGGCCGCAGCGCCTTTGTCGTGCTGGATACCGCGCCGACGGGTCACTCGATGTTGCTGATGGACGCGACCGGCGCCTACCACCGGCAGATGACTGGCGCATTCGAGGGGCGCGACGCCGGGCGCGTCGTCACGCCGCTGATGAAGCTGCAGGATCCCGCGATGACGAAGATCATTCTCGTGACACTGCCGGAGGTGACGCCGGTGTCGCAGGCGGCTGCGCTGCAGGAGGATCTTCGCCGAGCCAGCATCGAGCCCTATGCCTGGGTGCTCAACAAGAGCGTACTGGCCGCCGGCACAGCAGATCCCTTGCTGGCCGCGCGCCTCGCGGGCGAACGCACGCAAAAACAACGCATGGCCAGCGGCCTGGCGAAACGCACCTTTACCGTGCCGTGGCTGACCGTGCCACCGATCGGATTCGCCGAATTGTCCAAGCTGGTTGCCAGCCCATCGGGTGCCGCGGCGAACCGCGCCTGACCCCCACACATCACGCCATCGAGGTTCCCCATGTACGGATTCACCACCACGCTTGTTGGCACAACCTTTGACCATGCGCTCGCCAGGACGATAGCTGCGCTGAAAGGCGAGGGCTTCGGCGTGCTCAGCGATATCGACGTGCAGCACGCGATGAAAGAGAAACTCGGCCTCGACATGCGGCCTTACCGCATCCTGGGCGCCTGCAACCCGCCGCTGGCGCACCAGGCTCTGGAGGCCGTGCCTGACATCGGCCTGCTGCTGCCTTGCAACGTGATCGTGCGTGAGGAGGCACCGGAGCGCGTGGTGGTCGGCTTCCTCGATCCGCAGATCATGGTGAATCTGGTCGCACGGGCTGAGGTCAAGACGGTCGCCGACGAAGCGGAACTGCGCCTGCGTCGCGTCTGCGAGAATCTCGGCGGCAGCACGACACGATCCACCTGAGTCGCAACGTGGGAGTTGCGCGCGCTGTCGGTTCGCATCCGGTACCCGTCTGACGTTCTTATACAACCTTGCCGCAGGCGAGGGGCGTCCAACAGCGCGCATGATGGGGAAGGGGCGTCGCAGCGTGCCCGGTCCTGATGGAAATCACATTGTTTCCCGCTCAATGCGGCGTGATCGCCACTTTCAACACGCCGTTGCGTTGGTTGGCGAACAAGTCGTATGCGGCGACGATGTCGTCCAGCGCGAAGTGGTGGGTTACCAGTGCGCCAAAATCAGCACGACCCGAGGCGACAATGTTCATTAGCCGACGCATGCGCTCTTTGCCGCCGGGGCAGAGTGCGGTGTTGATCCTGTGATCACCAAGGCCGGCGGCGAAGGCGGCCAGCGGAATGGTCAGGTCGCTCGAATAGACGCCTAGGCTGGACAACGTGCCGCCGGGCTTCAGCACGCGCAATGCGGACTCAAAGGTGCCCTGGGTACCGAGCGCCTCGATCGATGCATCGACTCCGCGCCCCCCCGTGAGCTTCATCACTTCGTCCACCACATCGCACGTGTGGAAGTTCAGCGTTACGTCCGCACCCATCTGTTTTGCAATGCCGAGACGATGGTCGTTGCCGTCAATGACGATGATGGTGGATGCGCCCTGCAGGCGAGCGCCCGCCGTCGCGCACAGACCGATCGGACCTTGCGCGAACACCGCCACGATATCGCCGATGCGGATGTTGGCGTTCTCCGCGCCCTTGAAGCCGGTGGACATGATGTCCGGGCACATTAGCACCTGCTCGTCACTCAAGCCGTCGGGAATAGGGGCCAGGTTGCCCTGCGCGTCGGGCACGAGCACGTACTCGGCTTGCGTGCCGTCGATCAGGTTGCCGAAGCGCCATCCTGCCGTCGCCTTGTACCCGTGCGCGCCACAGCGACTGCTGCCGATCAGATAGCTGCCGTCCTGCGAGGCCACGCCATCCTGCGCGGCGTATGAGTTGAAATTCGGACAGATCGCGCCGGCGATGACGCGTTGTCCTTCCTCATAGCCGTTGACGGCGCTGCCGAGCTTCGCGATCACACCGACCGGCTCGTGCCCGATCGTCAAGCCCTTGGCCACCGGATACTCACCCTTGAGTATGTGAATGTCGGTGCCGCAAATGGTGGTGGTGGTGATGCGGATCAGTGCGTCATTCGGGCCAACATCAGGAATCGGCTTATCTGCAAGCTCGATGCGCCCGCGTTCGACAAATATCGCCGCTTTCATCATAGACATGTCCAGCCCTCGGTTGAAACCAAGGCAGGAGACTGAGCCCTCGCACACCCGCAGGTCTGTGCGGTAGCCGACCTAGCCGGCGACGGGCGGCGGCGGAATCGTCGAAGCAGTCGTTGCGCACGACCGCGGATGAATTTCTCGCGCACGACGAAACGCGTCCTCAGTTCGGTAGGTGACAGACCTGTGGGGCGCGCAGACCGCCGGCCATCCCGACGCGCGTCATGATGCTATTGCTTCGTCGCCGCGCCTACATAAAGCCGCTTGAGTCTGGACCTGAGTCCAGACGGTAGACTGGCCCTTCACGGGAGATGGGACATGTCCACGTCGGGCATTGGTCAACTCGTCGAGCGCGGTGTCGGGATCGAAACGGTGCTCTGTGGTACGAGCGGGACCAATTGCTGTCACCGGCCGAACCTATAGCCGTTACGGCGATACCGAGCTGAAGCGAAGGCACTTCATTCGCCGCGCGAAGTCACTGCGCTTGTCACTGGAAGATTTCCGCAGCGTGCTCGCGCTGAGCGATGACGACGATGTAGCCAGGGTAGTGCGCGCGGCCGAAGACAAACGTTTTGACATCGAACAGCGCATCGCCGAGCTGGAACGCATCCGCGCCGGACCCACGCACGCTGATGCCGCGTGCCCGGCCATCACCTCGCGGAGGAGTGCTCGATCCTCAATGCGCTCACGCAGAAGGAACTCGGATGATGCCCACCCGCGCCCATAGCCAACGCGCATGCTGTCATGCGCCCGTTTGTGGTTCCGTCGAGGAGACCCCATCAGCGCGCGATCCCTTTTGTTCAGCGCGCAATAAGCGCGCCGTCAGCGCGCCAGCGTGCGCAGCGTTTCCAGCCGGTCGGCCTCGGCCGCGGGCTTGTCGCGGCGCCAGCGCAGGATGCGCGGAAAGCGCACGGCGAAGCCGGACTTGTGCCGGCCGGACTGGTTGACCGCCTCGAAGCCAAGCTCGAACACGAGCAGGGGCTGCACCGCGCGCACCGGTCCGAAGCGCTCGGTGGTATGTGCACGTATCCACTTGTCGAGTTCGAGAATTTCGGCGTCGTCGAGGCCGGAATAGGCCTTGGCGACCGGCACCAGTGCGTCGTCCTGCCACACGCCGAAGGTGTAGTCGGTATACAGCGTGCTGCGGCGGCCGTGACCGGCCTGGGCGTACAGCAACACGGCGTCGACGGTCAGCGGGTCGATCTTCCATTTCCACCAGTCACCGCGGCGACGGCCGGACTGGTACGGCGACGCGCGGCGCTTGAGCATCAGACCTTCGACGCCGCGTTCGCGCGCGCCGTCGCGGGCCTGCGCGGCGGTGTCCCAGTCGGATGGCGACAACACCGGCGACAGCTGCAGGCACGGCTCATCGGCGTGCGCCAGCAATGCCTGCGCGGCCGCACGGCGTTCGGCCAGCGGACGTTCGCGCCAGTCCTCGCCATCGAGTTCGAGCAGGTCGTAGACGACGAGGCGCGCCGGTGCGTCGGCGAGGCTCTTGGGTCCGGGCTTGCGCCGCTGGATGCGCGTCTGCAGCGCGGCGAACGCGAGGGGCAGGGGATCGCCGTCGCGCCACGCCAGCAGTTCGCCGTCGAGCACGCAGTGTCGAGGCAGTCGCGCGGCGGCGGTTTCGATTTCCGGGAAGCGGCCGTCGAGGCGTTCCTCGCCGCGCGACCACAGGGCGATCTCGCTGCCGCGTCGGATCAGCTGCAGCCGGATGCCGTCCCATTTCCATTCGAGCAGCCAGTCGTCGATGGGGCCCAGCGACGCCGCCGCGGATTCCAGCGGCGAGGCGAGGAAGAACGGGTACGGTTGGGCGCGGTCGCTCTCCGTTTCTCCGGCGCGCAATAGCTGGTCCAGGAACGACGGGCTCGGCTGCCAGGCGCCGAGCATGCGTTGGGCGATGCGGGCGATGTCGATGCCGCTGAGTTCCGCGAGCGCCTGTTGCACGAGCCGCTGCGACACGCCGACGCGCAGCGCGCCGGTCAGCAGCTTGTTGAACACGAAGCGTTGCTCGCCGGCGAGACAGGCCCAGGCACTCATGATGAGTTCGCGCCGCGTCGCCTCGTCGCGGCCGGCAACCGCGAGCAGGCGCTGTTCGATCCAGACATGCAGTGGTGCATCGTCCTGGGTCGATGGATCGTCGAGCAGCAGGGTCAGCGTTTCGGCGAGATCGCCGACGTGGTCGTAGCACTCGTCGACGAGCCAGCCCGGCATCGCGCTCGCCTCGGCGATCCAGTCGCGCAGTTCGCGATTGCCGGCGATGCGCGCCTTGGCGCCGCCGATCTTGCCGCCGGCCAGCAGCCACAGCGCCCACGCCGCATCGTCGCGCGGTGCATCGCGGAAATACGCGACGAGCGCAGCGCGCTTGTCCAGTGTCCCGGTGCTGCGGTCCAGGCGGCGATACAGATCGGCGAAGCGGCGCATCAGTCTTCACCGCCGTAGGCCGTCGCGAACGTGCCGGCATTCAGGCCACGCTCGCACAGCAGCCTTACGAGCGCCTCGCTGTTGCCGTGGGTCGCGACGATCCGCGTGGCGCCGGTCTGTCCGATGGTCGCGAGCAGGGCCGGCCAGTCGGCGTGGTCGGACACGACGAAGCCGCGGTCATAGTTGCGCCGGCGGCGGTTGCCGCGCAATTGCATCCAGCCTGAGGCGAAACCGGTCTGCACGCGACGGAAGCGGCGCATCCACGCGCTGCCCGCGGCGGCCGGCGGCGCGAGCACGAGCTGGCCCGCGTAGTCGATGCCGCGCGTCTGCTCGGCGAGGGCCTGCGTCGCGAGCAGCGGAATTCCGGCGGCGCGATAGACCTCGACGCCCGCGGCGATCGCGCCATGTAGCAGCACCGGCTGGTCGGTATGCGCGGCAAGTTCGGCGAGCACGCGCTGCGCCTTGCCGAGCGCGTAGCAGAACAGCACGGCGGCATCGCCGTCGGCGGCGCATTCGTCGCGCCAGGCACAGATCTCGCGCGCGACCTCGGCCGTGTCGGGCCAGCGGTAGACGGGCAGGGCGAACGTGGTTTCGGTGGCGAAGGTGTCGCAGCGCAGCGGCTCGAACGGTGCACAGGTCGGATCGGGTTGTCGCTTGTAGTCGCCGGAGACGACCCAGACCTGGCCGTCGTGCTCGATGCGCACCTGGGCCGAACCCAGCACATGGCCGGCCGGATGCAGCGACACGCGCGTCGCACCGAGTTCGAACGCCTCGCCGTAGGCCTTCGGCCGGTAGTCCTGCTCGCCGAGGCGCCAGCGCAGTATCGGCAGGCATTCGGGCACGGCGTAGTAGCAGCCCATGCCGGAGCGCGCATGGTCGCTGTGGCCATGCGTGATGATCGCGCGCGGCACCGGCTGTGAGGGATCGATATGGAAATCGCCGGCCGGGCAATACAGGCCGGCAGTCGTGGCGAAGACGAGGTCAGCGCCTGCGCTGTCCGTGGTTGCGCGGCTTGGCTGCATGGACGAACGACATCATGGGCGCAGTGAGTTCGGTGTGAACCGGCACGCTGCGGTGAGCCGCGGCTGGACGGTGCGCTTCTCGCCGGCCGGGAAACCGCAGCAAGCACTGCCACACGGGGCCCGGCCCTGTCGTTCGCTAGCCGTCATGCGCCTGGAGAATGGGTGCGCCGGGGCGCTGATCGGATGGCGAAGCTCGCGGCTCCCGTGCGCTATTCCGGCGGCGCAGGGGGCGCACATTCCTTCTGAATAGCGAGAAACGCAGCTTCGAATTCCTCCCGCGGCACTGCCTTGCAGTACAGGTTTCCCTGCACCTCGTCGCATCTCAGCAGCCGCAACAGGGAGGATTGCTCCTGGTTTTCCACACCTTCCGCAACGACTTTCAGGGCCAGCGAATGGGCGAGTGTGATCATGGTCGACACCAGGACCAGACCCTGCGGCGACTGGGTCATATCGTTGATGAAAGACCGGTCGATTTTCAGCGAGTCGACCGGTAGCCTGGCGAGGTAGGCCAGCGATGAGAAGCCGGTGCCGAAGTCATCGATGGCGACGCGCACACCCATGTCGCGCAGTGCCTGGAGACTGGCGATGCTGTGGTCGATATCGGCCATGATCATGCCTTCGGTGATCTCCAGTTCCAGTCCCTCCGCTGCGTTGTTGCTGCTGTCCAGCAACTGGCGGACTTCATCGACGAAATCGGGATTGCGCAATTGCGACGGCGACACATTGACCGCCACGCGCACTGCCGGCAATCCGGCGTCGCGCCAGCGCTGATAATCGGAGATGGCCCGGCGCAGAGCCCAGCGACCCACGTCGTGGATCAGTCCGGTTTCTTCCAGAATTGGGATGAATTGGCCGGGCAGCGTGAGGCCGGTGCGGGGGTCGTTCCATCGGATCAGCGCCTCGGCGCTGGACATGCGGCCATCCGTACCCATTTTCGGTTGGTAATAAAGTACAAATTCATCGTTGTCGAGCGCTTGCCGCAACTGGTTTTCGAGGTTCAGCTTGCGTGCCACCGATTCGGTCATTTTCTGCGTGTAGAAGGCATGGCGGTTGCCGCTGGCCTGGGCGCCCTTGAGTGCGGATTCCGCTTTCCTGAAGAGGTTCTCGGCGTCGGCGGCATCATCGGGGAACAGGGCCACGCCGAACTTGGCGGTAATCCGGAATACAGCGCCTTCGAGCGGGAAAGGATGATCGTGGAAATCGACAATCAATTTTTCCAGGTAGCGCGCCGTATCACTCGGTTTGTCCGCGTCGGGCAACAGCACCGCAAAGTGATCCGTGTCCATGCGTCCCACCGAAGTGGCGTCCAGCAGGCTCGCGCTCAGCCATGTCGCCACCTGCCTTAGCAGCTCATCGCCGGCGGCCCGCCCAAGGCTGTCGTTGATGCTCTTGAAGCGCTCCAGATCGATCAGCACCAGGGCGGCGCCGTGGCCCGTGCTGGCGGCACTGCGTAACCGCTGGCCGGCGCGCTCGAGGAACAGGGTGCGGTTGGCCAGTCCGGTCAGGGCGTCGTAGTAGGCCAGGTAGGTCAGCCTCTCCGCCTTGCCGATATGGTCGATGGCAAAACCGATATCGTTGACCAGCTCGCGCAGCAGATCCATTTCCGGCGCATCGAAATAGCCCACATCGCCCGCATGCAGGCCCAGTACGGCAACGACATCGCCGGCGACGAAAACCGGCAGAACGACCAAGGCGCGGACACCGGCCTCGGTATACACCGCGGGCTGCTGCATGCGCGCATCGCCTGCCACGTCGTTGACCACGATCGCCTGCCTGGTATGTACCGCGAGTGCCGCGGGCCCGTGGCCCGGCGCTGCGTCGTCGCGCAGAGACAGGGACCCGCCGACCTGTTGCAGGCCATCGCTGCCGCGGCCCGCCGATGCGACCGGCACGATTGTCATGGCTGCCCGGTCCACCAGGCCGATCCATGCGAGGTGAAAGTCGCCGGTCTCCACCGCGATCCGGCAGGCTTCGTGGAATAATCTGGCACGGTCGCTCTCGCCCACGATCAGCGTATTGATCTGGCTGAGCACAAGGTAGCCGCGATTCAGGCGCCGGATCCGGACTTCGGCGAGCCGGCTTTCCGTGACGTCCTGTGACAGCACGACAATGCCGGCAACCTGTCCATCCGGGCTGAAGTAAGGAACTTTGTCGGTTTGTACGGAGCGCAGGTTGCCGGCCGGATCGCGGAACGTTTCGACAATTCCCCGTTTTGCCGAGCCAGACTCGATGACGAGACGATCGCCCGCATGATTGATCGCAGCCTCGTCGGGATAGATTTCCGCAGCGTGCCTGCCTTCGATGTCAGCGACGGACCTGCCGACCGCATCGGCGGCTTGCTGATTGACGCGCAGGATGCGATTGCCGGTGTCCTTGAACCAGATCATTGCCGGCAGCAGGTCGACCAGCACGCGCAGTTCGGCGCGTTGCTGATCGAGCGCCAACTCGCTCTCTACGCGCTGCGTGATATCCAGATGCATCACCACCGCGCCAGAGGTGTGGCCGTCGGTCAGCGGCGTCGCCGTCATCAGCAACCAGCGTTGCCGGGTGGATGAATGGCACGGGTACTGGAGAGAAAAATTCTTCTCGCTGCCGTTCAGTACCGCGCGGACGCCCCGCGCCGCCTGTACGGCGTCGGTGGCGCTGCTGCCCTCGGCGCGATCGCAGATATCCAGGTAGTTGCTGCCAACCGTGGCGCCTGGCGCGCTCGCCGTGGTCCCCGGCGGGAAGTCCTTCCAGGCCTCGTTGACCGACACGATCACGCCCTGGGTATCGATCAGCGCGATATAGGCTGGCAGCGCATTGAGTATGGATGCTTGCTTGGCCGCTTCATGATGTCGCAGATGCACCTGTGCCTCACGCAGCACGAAGGTGTGGCCCTCCTGGTCGGCGACTGTGTCGACCTCGCCAGCCGTCAATTGCTGCAGCCGCTGTCCCGTGGCATGCAGCGTGGCGATCAGCGCGGAGATTTCGCTGTTCGCGGCGGGCGATGCGGTGTCGGTGGGGCTCATGGACGTAGCGGCCGCAATCCGAGCACGTCCAGCATCTTTTGGGTATCGGCCAAGGTGCCTACGACTCGCCGGACCGGAGGCGGCGCCAGCTTGATCAGCGTGGGGGTCATGAAGACCGACCCGGCCAGGGCGCGTTCCGGATCGACGAACACATCGACGACCTCAATGTCGTGGCAGTCCGCGGCATGTTCCTGGCACATCGCCCGCAGATTGGCGAGAGCCAGCGCCGAGTTTGTCGCGTCGCCGGCGACGAAAAGCCGGAAGTCGAAATGCGGCAGATTGCTCGCGTCGATGTTCATTTCTCATCCCCGGTCGCCGCATCGTCCGCACTGGCCGCATCGTCCGCACTTGCCGTATCGTCCGCACTGGCTGCACTGGCCGCACTGGCCGCACTGGCCGCATCGTCCGCACTCGCCGCATCGGCGCCGCGCAACTCGCGCACGTGATGGTCACCCCGGCTCAGTTCGTCCTCCTGGCTGGCCGCGGTCCGCGTCAGCAGCGCCTTTTCGACCTGCTTGGCCACAAGCTCCGTCTGCAGCGATTTCAGCCGCACTTGAAGCTCGGCTTCTTCCGCGTCCAGGCGCACGCCGGTCAGCTTGCTCGTCAATTCGGCCAGTTCGCTGGCGGCCCGTCTTGCGTTTTCCTTTTCCCAGCGCAGGGTGCCCATGAGCACTTCGCCGCCCGCGGTATAAATGTCGGCCAGCGTCACGCCGTCGTCGCTCAGGATCAGCTCGCGCACCTGGTTGGAATGTGCCGTGCCGCGGGACTTGATGATCGACAGGCCGCGATTGCGTTCGCCTGCCTGCACCAGATAATCGACATGAATCCAGGTGTCGGCCAGTGTCGATATCTGCAGTGATGTGCCGCTTTCCTTGCGGTGCGACAGTTCGTCGAGCAGGCTGGTGCAGAGCAGGGTGATACCTTCCGATTTCGACCAGTCGATCAGGCGTTCGGCAATACTGTGCGCGGCGAGGCCATCGCCGGACTTGGCCCAGGTGGACACCGGGTCGATCACCACGCAGCGCGCGAGTTGTTCCCGAGCCAGCGCTTTGATGCGCACCAGGAACGTTTCCGCGCTGCCGGTGACGGTACGAGCCGAGATCATCCGCAGGCAGCCGCTTTCCACATGCGGGTCCAGATGGATGCCCACGGAGCTCAGGTCGCGCATCACTTCGTTGGAATCGGCGTCGAAACTGACGAACATCGTCTGTTCACCGCGCAGGCAGGCGGCCTGCGCAAACGAGCCGCTCAGGATCGTCTTGGCGGTGCCGGGAAAGCCGGTGATCAGCACACAGGCACCACGGTAATAGCCGCCGCCGAGCATGGTGTCCAGCCGTTCCACGCCACTGGAAACGCGCTCCAGACTGACGATGCTGACGCCGCGCCCGAGTGGGCGCGCCATGGCCAGTTCGAAGCCGGAACTGCCGATCACGAATGGCGATTCATTCTCGTCGAACGATGATCCCCGATACTTCTGCACGCGCAGGCTGCGCTGTGAGATGCCCAGCGCCACGCCGTGTTTGAGCACGACCGCGCAGTCGACCATGAATTGCATGAAGCCGAACAGCTTTTCGCCGTCCACTGCGGTCTCGGCACCGCTGGCCTTGGCAGTCACTATGCCGGTCAGATTGTGATCGAGCAGCCAGGCATGCAAACGGTAGACTTCGCGTCGCTTCGATGCGGCATCCGGCAACAGCGACAGCGGTATATCCAGGGCGTCGAACACGATGCGCCGTGCGCCCATCTTCGCCACGCGCACTTCGAGCACGGCGAGCAGGCCGCCAAGATCGAAGGTGCCTGACTGGATCAGGTCCGGATCGGGTTGCGCGTCGATGATGGAAAGCCGCTCGTTGCTGAGGCCCGACAGCTTCCAGCCGAAGCCTTCGGCGTTGGAGACAATTCGCTCGGCGCTTTCCTCGAACGCGATGAAGATTCCCGGTTCGCCGGCGTGGGTGGCGCCGTGCACGAGGAACTGCATGGCGAAGATGGTCTTGCCCGAGCCCGGTCCGCCGATCAGCAAGGTGGTACGGCCCGAAGGCAGCCCGCCGCCGGTGATTTCGTCAAAGCCGGTGATGCCGGTGCGGGTTTTCGGCGAACCTTTTGCAGTGGCCGCCGCCAGCGTGGATTTCATGAGCATGTCCTGCGCAGCGCGCCGCGCTCGCCGCGTCACTTACCGCGGGCATCGCAACAACGCTGCATGAGCAGAAAGATGGCGCGCATTGGCCAGGCGAGACGATTGCGTGACGCTGCGGCAAACGGGCTCGCAAGAAAAACGCCGGAGAGCGAGCGGCGACAGCGAGAAGAAGGGGGCTCGTGCGCTCAACGCAGACACCCTAGCACGCTATTCCTCAACGCATCGTGTTCATGTGGCTGGCGAACAGAGCGGTGGCGGCTTCGAGCGTTTGCCGAGCGGTCCCACCGAATGCGCTGCCAATCCAAAAAGACGAAGTCGCAATGTAGCCGCGTTGGCTTAGCGCCATGGCATCTTACCGGGCGCTGCAGCGGCATCTGACAAAAACGCTCAGCCGTCCCGCGTAGGCCGCGAAATTTCCCCTTCAACGAAGTGATGGAGCGGCCGGTCAGAACCTTTCGTTTCCGAGGCGCCGGCTGCAAGCCGTTTGAAAGGGCTCGATGCGCTTACAGCACGCGGGACGACCAGTGGATATGCGTGATGCGCCAACCGTGTGCGGTGTTGCGCAGCAGCAGGGTCTCGAGGCTGGCGCGAGTCGTCGCCTTGCCGTCGCGTTCGCTGTGGATCTGGGTTTCGCTGAGCACGACGGCACCGTCGCCGATGGCGTTCACGCTGCGCGAGAGAAGCTGGGTCTTCGCGGATTTCAGGAAGGCGATATCCGCGTCGAGATGAGAGGCGGCGTATTCCTCGCGCGAGCGTTCGGCATGACCACTTTCGTATACGACGAGATCCGGCGACAGCGCTTCGAGCGCCGCGTTGCGATTGCCGTCAGCCAAGGCGCGTTCGAAGCCTTCCACCACGGCAAGGGCCGCCTTCGCGGCCTCGCTGTCGGTTTTCGCGATGATCGCTGGTTCACTGTCGGTCTTCGTCGCTGGTGTGCGTGCGGCATTGGACGGCGCGACTGCCGCGATTGCGTGGCCCGACAGCGCGAACGCGGCGCATACGCCGAGTGCTGCCAGCGCAGCGCCTGCGGTGAGCGCGCCGCGCGCGCCGAAACGACCCAGACCATAGCGATGCATCGATCAGCCTCCGTGGTGCTTGCCGTGTTGCGCATGATCCATCGCCGGCGCGGGAACCGCGTCGTCCGAGGGCCGTGGCTTCGCTGCGCCGTAGGGCGTGCGCCGGTGCGGCTTGCCGAACTGCGGATCGCTGCTGACGCGTTGCGCGACGCTGCCTTTCGGATAGCGATACCAGCCCGGGTCGCGGTAGTCGCCCGGCGGCTGATCGTTGCGCACTTTGACGACGGTGAACATGCCACCCATCTCGATCGGGCCGAACTGGCCTTCGCCGGCCATCATCGGCAAGGTGTTTTCCGGACCCTTCATGCCCATGGCGACGTGGCCGGCGTGCTCGGACATGCCGTCGCGTCCCATCGCCATGTAGCCCGGCAGCAGTGCGCGGATCTTTTCCTCGACGCCGCCCTGGTCGACGCCGGTCGGGTTCGGCACTCCGTGTCCCATCGGCCCCATGGTGTGATGCGCCATGTGGCAATGCAGCGCCCAGTCGCCGGGCTCGGTCGCGACGAATTCGAGATCGCGCATCTGGCCCACGCCAATGATCTCGGTCACCTCGCGCCGCCACTGACTGCGCGGCCAGCGCCCGGCATCCGAACCGGTGACCCAGAACGGGTTGCTGTGCATGTGGATCGGATGATTCCACATGGACAGATTGCCGATGCGCAGGCGCAGGCGTTCGCCGGTGCGCATGACGATCGGATCGATCGCCGGATAGACCTTCGAGTTGAAGGTCCACAGGTCGAAGTCCTGCATGATCGACGGATCGGGCCGGTACGTGCCCGGATGCAGCGCGTAGTTGTGCAGCAGGAAGGCGTAGTCGCGATCGACGGCCACCTCCTCGCCCGCGCGCGGATGGATGATGAAGAGTCCCATCATGCCGAACGCCATCTGGGTCATCTCGTCGGCATGCGGGTGGTACATGTGCGTGCCGTGCTGTTTCAGGGTGTATTCGTAGACATAGGTTTCGCCGGGCTGGATGCGCGGCTGGTTCAATCCGGCGATGCCGTCCATGCCGTTGGGCAGGTCGATGCCGTGCCAGTGCACCGTGGTCGGCTCGCGCAGGCGGTTGGTCACGTACAGCCGCACGCGGTCGCCTTCGACGGCTTCGATGGTGGGGCCCGGTGTGGTGCCGTTGTAACCCCAGCAGGTTGCGCGGCAACCCGGTGCAAACTCGTGTTCGATTTCCTCGGCGACCAGGTGGAATTCCTTGACGCCGCCGTTCATGCGATGTGGCAGGGTCCAGCCGTTGAGCGTCCGCACGGGGCGATAGCCTTGCATCGGGCGCGGAGCGTTCGTCTCGGCGTGAACGGCGTCAGGCGTCCCCTGCGCGCGTGCAGTCTGCGTAGCGGCGAGCAGACCAGCGCCACCGACGCCCATCCATTGCAGCAGTTCGCGTCGCGTCGTCATGGCTGTTCCTCGTGTTCGTCGTGGTCGTGTGTATCGTCGCCGCGGCTCGGCGGCGGCTCAGCGTTCAAGGTCTGCTGCGTGGCTGGCGGCGGTTCGCCTTTGCCAGTGTTCGTGTGCGCGCGGCCGTGACCGGCGTGCGCATCGGCCGGAGTCGCGGCGCGGTGCGGGCCGTGCCCGGCGTGATCATCCGGGCTTGCTTCGCCGTTCGCGCTGCCGTGAGCTGCGGGCGGTTCGGGTGGCTGGGCTGCGCCGTGTTGCCCGTGCATGCCGTGGCCTTGCTGCGCGGCAGGCGCGAGCACGGCCTCGATGCCGAGTGCGCGGCCGGTGGCCTGCGCATCGCTGGGCAGGCGTGTACCGATCGCGCGTGCCAGCGCAACGCGCGCTTGCCAGTAGTCGCGCACGCTTTCGAGGTAGCCCTGGTAGGCGTCGTATTCCTGCTGCCGGGCCAGCAGCAGTTCGAACGCGCCGATCAGCATGAAGTTGAGCCGCTCGGTCTGGCGCGCGACCACCGCCTCGCGCTGCGGGATCAGCGCCTCGCGATAGTCCTGCGTGATCGCGCGCAGCGCGGCGACGCGCTCGACGCCGAGGCGCACGTCGGCGTCGACGGACAACTCCAGCCCGGCCAGCACCGCGCGGCTGCGTTCCCGCTGTGCCTCGGCGCGCGCGATCGCGGCCTGGCCCTGGTCGAACAGCGGCAGGGCCAGCGCGAGCGTGGGGCCGCTGACACGGCTGCCGTCGGCTTCCTTCTCCCGTTCGACGCCGACCTCGACCCGGCCGAGCAGGCGCCAGCGCCGGGCCAGCGCTAGCGCATCGTCGAGCAGGGCGACTTCGCGTCGTGCCGCGGCCAAGTCCAGGCGCTGCTCGTGCGCAAGCGTCTGCAGCGTGGCGAGGTCGTCCTCGGCGGCGACGGGTGCGGCGAGCGGCAGGTCGAAGCGCCACCGCGTCGCCTCGCCGCCCGACAGGCCCATACGCGTATTCAAGGCCAGCCGCGCGCGCTGCGCCGCCGCGCGCGCGGTCGTTGCGGCGATGCGCGCCTGGCTCGCGCCCGCCTGCTCGAGCTTCAGTTCCAGTGCGCTGATATTGCCTGCGGCGTGGAAGCGCTGCGCCAGTTCGGCTGACGCCGCCGCGGCAACCGCCACGGCTTCGCGCATCGCCGCAACCTGGTCGGCACCAGCGGCCGCGTACCAGTCGTCGGCGGTGTCCGCGGCGAGATTCATGAGCGCGTGGGCCAGCGTGTACTGGGCGCGTTCGTACTCGTCCTCGGCGAAGCGGCGACGCGCGGGCAACAGCAGCAGATCGGTCAGCGCCACGCTGAGGCCCAGCGTGAGCTGGTGTGCCGGGCTGGTGTTCAGTGTCGAGGCCGAGAAGCCGGGATTGCCGATGCGGCTGGCCTGCACGACGTCGGCCTGGGCGATCCCGAGCTCGGCGTAGTGCATGGCGATCGCGGGATTGCGCAACTGGGCGAGCTGGAAGGCGCTGGCCGGTGTCAGCGGCGCGGCGGTGATCTCGGCCGCGCGCGCGTCGATCGCGGCGCGACCGGTCTCGTCGATGCGCCATTGGAACGCGCCGGGCAGGCGCGGCGCGAGCAGTCGCTCGACGTTCGCGGCGCCGTCGCGCCGCGAGACGCTGACGCAGCCGGGCAGCAGCGCCAGCGCCAGCACGACGGCCAGCGGCCGTCGCAGGAAAAAGGTTTTCTTGGTCGGACTCGGGAAAGGCCGGCGCGCCGCGCACAGGGCGCGACGCGACGGCAGACGGGGCCAGCGCGCGGACGCGCGCCGTACGCCGCGATCGGACGATCGCGCAGCGACGATCAGGCGATCGGAGGTCTCAACGCGACCGGCAGGCGCGCCGCACGAAGCGCGGTGGCAGGAAGAATGGCAACGGCGGCATCGCGGCCCGATGCCGGGCCGGTGAAGGCGCTGCCGGGCAGATGCAGGGAAAACACGCAGGCGCAGAGGCAATGGCCCGGTTTGCAGCAGGACGGATGATCGGTGTCGGACCCGGTGCCGTCGGTATCGCCGGCAGCAGAGTGGTCGACGGCCTCATCCATGCCATGACAGGGTGCTGCGATCGTCATGTCCACGTCTGTCATGTCGGCATGCGCGGCCATCGCCACGGGCGCAAGAAACCCGTTCAGGCAAAGCATCAGCGCAAGCAGCAAGGTCACGGCGGTACGCAGCACGGGGATCCGGATCGCGGGGAACGGCGCCTAGACTGCCGACGGCGTGGCGAAGTTTCAAGGCTGCGCAGGCTGTGCGCCGAGCCTGCGGGGTGCGCGTTCGCGCAGAGTGAAGACTCCGTCGTAGCCGTCGGAGCTATATCCGTCGGCACGGTTTCGAGCGGCAGCATGCACAGGACTCCGTGCAATCCGCTGTCCGCTCCGCGGTTTTGGCACTGGCGTGAACGATGACCCAGATCGGTCGTTGCGTCACCGTGACCCGTCAGGCACACCACGATCGCCAACTACTTTGGCGCCATGCAGTCACCGTGTGTAATTGTCTAACGCTGATCCATCCCAGTAGATTGCGCGCCATGCCCGCGTCTCCCTCCCCATTGATCCATCGCCTGCGCCGCTATCTTCGCGTCGTTGCGCTGCTGTGCGTGGGGCTCGTGGTGATGAAGTCGGGTGTCGCGGCGCTGTGTGCCGCGGAGGCGTTCGCGGCGCCGCAGCCTGCGGCCGTCAGCGCCGGACTCGCCGGTGCAGACCTGGCCGGTGCGGACCTCGATGCCGATAGCGATGTAGCCGTTGCCGCGGCGGACGCCGGGACCGGACCATGCTGGCACGGCGGCGCCGGTGGTTGCCATTGCGCCTGTGCGCACGTGATGACACTGCTGCCGGCCCTGGCTGTCGTCGCGGTGCCGGAGTCAGGCGCACAACGGTTTTCCGCCGCGCCGTGTGCCTTGCGCGGCGCGCCGCAGGACGACGCCCTGCGTCCGCCGATCGCCTGAGTTTCCTCGTGCCGGACTGCGCGTCCGTGCCATCCCACCAATGACGGCGAGACGCTCAGTAATTCCGATGCGTTGTTGCGTGCGCTGACGTACGGCCTGGCGCGATCCGCCAATCCGCGGATCGCGTGGCCGGCCGCATCGACCGCGTCGCTCTCGCCGCTTCCTTGCTGCATTCCTTCGCCTCGGCGTCGCGCCTGGTCGGTTGCGCGCGCGCCGGTCTGGCGCGCATCGCGGTCACGGCGGAACGCCAGCCGGCGCGCGTGATCCGCATTCGCGGGGCGCGCCCTTTGTCGCGCATGTACCTGTCACGGTGCAGCGATGTATACAGTTACTGGAGTATTCATGTTGACGCGTTCGCAATCTCGCCGCCTGCTGCTGGCCGCGGCGCTCGGGGTACTGGTCATGCCGCTCGCAGCCTGGCCGTCGGAATTGACCCTGCGCGATGCGCTGCAGCGCACGCTGCGGTCCAACCCCGATCTGTCCGCGTATCACTACGTGCTGACCGCACAGGACGGTCGTATCGTGCAGGCAGGACTGAAGCCGAATCCGACGCTGACCGGCACGCTGGAGAATGTGTTCGGCACGGGCGAGGTCCGCCGCACGCGCTCAGCCGAGCTGAGCCTGTCGCTGAGCCAGCTCGTCGAACTTGGCGGCCTGCGCGATGTGCGCGTCTCGGTCGCCCGCGGCGAGCGCGAGAGGCTCGAGGTCGAAGGCCACGTGCGCCGACTCGATGCGGTGGCCGACACCGCGCGCCGCTTCGTCGCCGTCGTCAGCCAGCAGCAGCTGCACCAGCTTACTCACCTCGCGGTGGAACTGGCCGAGAAGACCGCGACCGCAGTGGACCGCCGCGTCAATGCGGCGAAATCGCCGCTGGCCGAGCAGCACCGCGCGCGGGTCGCGCTGGAGCGCGCGCGCAACGACGACGCCCATGCGGAACACGAACTCAATACGGCGCGCTACGAACTGGCCGCCTCCTGGGGCGTGACCGAGCCCGACTTCGACGCGGTCGCCGCGGACCTGTATGCGTTGACGCCGCTGGCCGACTATCCGCAACTGGTGAGCGAACTCGAAAAATCACCGGATTTCACGCGCTATCTGAGCGAATCGCGCCTGCGCGACGCGGAGATCACGCTGGCGCTGGCCAACCGCCGTCCCGGCGTGGAGGTCGGCGTCGGGTTGCGCCGGCTGCAGGCATCGGGCGACACCGCGCTGCTGTTCTCGGTGGGCGTGCCGCTGCCCGTGTTCAACCGCAACCAGGGCGCGATCGCCGAAGCGCAGGCGCGCCGCGAGGTTGTCGACGCTGACCGTGCCGCTGCGCTGGTCAAGGCGCGCACCGCGTTGTTTGGCCACTACCAGGAACTGCTCGATCGGCGCCGCGAGGTCGAGGCCCTCACCGCACGCGCGCTGCCGAATTCGGAGTCGGCGCTGGCGAATACCGAATACGCATACGAGCGCGGTCGCTACGGCTATCTCGAACTCATCGATGCGCAGCGCGAACTGCTCGCGGTCAAGCGCGACCGTATCGCGGCCGCGACGCAATACCACCTCACGCTGATCGAGATCGAACGCCTGACCGGCACGGCCGTCAGCGACGTACGCGCCGAGCAGGTCCGCGCCAGCGAAGCCGGGAGCCGTCCATGAAATCCCAGTCGTTGAATTCACTGTCCATCATTGCGATCGCCGTGCTGCTCGGCGCTACCGTCGCGGGCTGCAACGGTTCGCCGCCGGCGGAAGACCAGCAGACTGCATCGGCAGCAGCAGCCGCCGCCGCTGCGGCGGCAGCGGCCGGCGAGAATCACGGCGAGCACACCGATGCCGCTTCTGATACGGGCGGCGACAGCCACGGCCACGGCGATGACGACAGCCACGCCGAAGCGCTGCGGCTCACGCCGCAGGCACGCCAGGCCGCAGGTCTGCAGATCGTCACGGCCGGGCCGGCACTGCTGGTCGAGAGCCTGCCGCTGTACGGCGTCATCAGACCCAACGCCGAACGCCTGCGCAGCGTGACCGCGCGCTTTCCCGGCGTGGTGCGCGAAGTGTCGGTCAAGGTCGGCGACCGCGTGCGCCAGGGCCAGGCGCTGGCCCGCATCGAGAGCAACGAAAGCCTGCAGGTGTATACGACGGCGAGTCCGCTCGCCGGTGTCGTGACCGAGCGATTCACGAATCCCGGCGAGCAGGCCGAGACGGCGCCGCTGTTCACCGTCGCCGATCTCGGCACGGTGTGGGTCGAGCTGTCGCTGTTCCCGCGCGACCGCGCCCGTGTACAGCTCGGCCAGGACGTGCGCATCGAGGCGACCGAAGGTGGCCTGTCAGGCGACGGCAAGATCGTCTTCGTGTCGCCGCTGGGCAGCGGCGCGTCGCAGACGATAGCCGCGCGCGTACTGCTGGACAACGCGCAGGGCCAGTGGGTGCCGGGCCTGTACGTGCGCGCGGAGGTCGCGCTCGGCCGAACGGATGTCGCATTGGCGGTGCCGGCGGTGGCGCTGCAGGAACTCGACGAGGGCGGCCTGTCGGTCTTCGTCGATGAAGCGCAGGGGCTGGTGCCGCGACCCGTCAAGGCCGGCCGCAACGATGGTCGTCACGTCGAGATCCTTGCCGGCATCGCCGCCGGCGCGCGCGTCGTCGGCGAGGGCAGCTTCGTACTCAAGGCCGAGCAGGGCAAGGGAGGTGCCGAACATGGCCACTGAACGCGCACCGCGCAGCGATGCCACGTGGGAGCTGCGCGCATGATCGAATCCATCCTGCGCGCGGCGATCGCACGTCGCGGCCTGGTCATGCTGCTGATGCTCGGCCTGATGGGGCTAGGTCTGTATCACTGGCAGCACCTGACCATCGACGCGGTGCCGGACATCACCAATGTCCAGGTGCAGATCAATACCCAGGCCGACGGCTATACGCCGCTCGAAGTCGAGCAGCGCATCACCGTGCCGATCGAGACCGCGATCACGGGCCTGCCGCACCTGAGCTATCGCCGTTCGCTGTCGCGCTACGGCCTGTCGCAGGTCACGGTCGTGTTCGATGACGGTACCGATGTGCATTTCGCGCGCAACCTCGTCAACGAGCGCTTGCAGCAGGTGCGCAGCCGCTTGCCGGACGGCATCGAGCCCGCGCTCGGGCCGATCGCGACCGGCCTCGGCGAGATCTTTCTCTACAGCGTGGAAGCCGATGCGTCGGCGCGGCAGCCCGACGGCACGCCCTGGGATCCGATCGCGCTGCGCAGCCTGCAGGACTGGGTGATCCGGCCGCAGCTGCTGCAGGTGCGCGGCGTCACCGAGATCAACAGCATCGGCGGCTGGGCGCGGCAATACCACGTCATGCCCGATCCGGCGCGGCTGCTCGCCTATGGCCTGACGTTCGACCACGTCGCTCTGGCGATCGAACGCAACAACGCGAACCAGGGGGCCGGCTACATCGAGCGCAACAAGGAACAGTTGCTGGTCCGCGTGCCGGGGCAGGTACGCACGGTCGACGATCTCGCGCGCATCGTCGTCGCGACACGCGACGGCGTGCCGATCACCGTGGCCAGTGTCGCCGACGTCGGCATCGGCAAGGAATTGCGTACCGGCGCGGCCACGCGCGACGGCGAGGAAACCGTGCTCGGCACGGCGATCATGCTGATCGGCGCCAACAGCCGCGACGTCGCCGCCGCGGTGGCGCGGCAACTGGCCGTCGTCAACGACGGCCTGCCGCCCGGCGTGCGCGCCGTGCCGGTCTATGACCGCACCACGCTCGTGGACAAGGCGATGGCGACGGTGCGGAAAAACCTGCTCGAAGGCGCGCTGCTCGTCGTCGTCGTGCTGTTCGCGCTGCTGGGCAACCTGCGCGCGGCGCTGCTGACGGCTCTGGTCATCCCGATCGCGATGCTCATGACGATCTCGGGCATGGTCGAGACCGGCGTGTCCGCCAACCTCATGAGCCTCGGCGCGCTCGACTTCGGCCTCATCGTCGATGGTGCCGTGATCATTGTGGAAAACTGCATGAGGCGACTGTCCGAGGCCGGCCGCGAGGATGCGCCCTTGGCGCTGCCGCAGCGCCTGCAGCTGGTCTACGAGGCGACGGCCGAAGTCATCCGGCCCAGCCTGTTCGGCATCGGCATCATTACCGCCGTCTATTTGCCGATCTTTGCGTTGCAGGGCGTGGAAGGGAAGATGTTCCACCCGATGGCGCAGACCGTGGTCATGGCCCTGGTCGCGGCGCTGTTCCTGTCGCTGACCCTGATTCCCGCCGGCGTCGCGCTACTGTTCCGCAGGCCGCTCAAGGCGCACGACAACGTCGTGCTCAGCGCCGTGCGCCGCGTCTACGCGCCGGCGCTGCGCGTGGCGTTGCGCGCGCGGGTGATCGTCGTTGCCGCGGCCGCGGTGCTGGTCGTGCTCTGTGGCCTGCTGGCGACGCGCCTGGGCACGGAGTTCGTGCCCGCGCTCGACGAAGGTGACCTCTCCATACAGGCCCTGCGCATTCCGGCCACGGGCCTGACCCAGTCCGTCGAATTCCAGAAACAGATGGAACGGCGGCTGCTGCAGTTTCCGGAAGTGCAGACGAGCTTCGCGCGCATCGGTACTGCCGAAGTGGCGACGGATCCGATGCCGCAAAACATCGCCGACGGCTACGTCATGCTCAAGCCGCGCGAGCAGTGGCCGGATCCGGGCAAGTCGAAAGACGCGCTGTCGCGCGAGATCCAGGACGCGCTGGAACAACTGCCTGGCAGCGCCTACGAGATGAGCCAGCCGATCCAGCTGCGCTTCAACGAACTCGTTGCGGGCGTGCGCTCCGACTTCGCGGTCAAGGTCTACGGCGACGATCTCGGCCAGCTACTGGTCATCGGCAACGCGATTGCCGCCACGCTGAACGGTATTGACGGTAGCGCTGACGTACGTGTCGAGCAGGTCGCCGGCCTGCCGGTGCTCTCGGTGGAGCCGCGGCGCGAGGCGCTCGCGCGTGCTGGCATCGCGCTGGCCGACGTACAGTCCGTCGTGTCGGCCGCGATCGGCGGCCGCGAGGTCGGCCAGGTCTTCGACGGTGACGCGCGCTACGCGATACAGCTACGTTTGCCCGAGGCCAGCCGCGCCGATCTGCGCGTGATCGAACGCCTGCCGATTCCGCTGCCTACTGGCGGCTACCTACCGCTGTCGGAAGTGGCGAGCCTCGTGATCGCGCCGGGTCCGAACCAGGTCAGTCGCGAGAACGGCAAGCGCCGTCTGGTGGTTACTGCCAACGTACGTGGTCGCGACCTCGGCGGTTTCGTCGCCGATGCGCAGCAGCAGATCCGCAGCCGCGTGAAACTGCCGACCGGCGTTTGGCTCGGCTACGGCGGCACGTTCGAGCAACTGCAGTCGGCGAGCCAGCGCCTGACCATCGTGGTGCCGGTGACGCTGGCGCTGATCCTCGTCCTGCTCGTGCTCGCGTTCGGCTCGCTGCGCGATGCGCTGGTGATCTTCAGCGGCGTGCCGCTCGCGCTGACCGGCGGCGTGCTCGCGCTGTGGCTGCGCGATATCCCGCTGTCGATCTCCGCCGGGGTCGGTTTCATCGCCCTGTCGGGCGTGGCCGTGCTCAATGGCCTGGTCCTCGTGAGCTTCATCCGCGGTCTGCTGCGCGACGGACGCGATCTCGATGACGCCATCATCGACGGCGCGCTCACGCGCCTGCGCCCGGTCCTCATGACCGCGCTCGTCGCGAGCCTCGGCTTCGTGCCGATGGCGCTCAACACCGGCACCGGCGCCGAAGTGCAGCGGCCACTCGCGACCGTGGTCATCGGCGGCATCGTCTCGTCGACGCTGCTGACCTTGCTTGTGCTGCCGGGATTGTTCCGGATGGCGCAGCGGGGGAGGCGAGGCAAGACAGCCGGTTAAGGACTGCAGCGTGCAAGACGGCCTGCTCCGACCGGGCGGTCTTGCTGCCGCCGCGTCACTTCACCAGCCCCCTGAGCTCGCGCGCTTTCGCGCGGCTCACCGGCACGACCGTCCTGTCCCGCAGTTCCGCCCGCACCTGGCCCGTTGCGTCGCGGCGAAACGCGACGACATGATCGAGATTCACCAGGTGCGCGCGATGCAATCGCATGAAGCGCTGCGGGTCCAGCCGTTCCTCGAGCTGGTTAAGCGACAGTTGCAGCAGATGCGGCTCGCCGCCGGCGTGAGCGGCGGTGTAGTCGCCGACGGCTTCGAAGCGGCCGATCTCGCTGATTGCCAGCGGCGCGATCGCGCGGCCCGTGCGCACGAACAGCCGCGTCATCGGTGAGCGGCTCAGCGCTTCGCAGAGGCGATCCAGTGAGGTGCGCGGCTCGCCCAACGCGGCACGCACGCGATCGAGCGCCGCGCCCAGGCGCGCTTCGCCGAACGGCTTCAGCAGATAGTCCAGGGCACCGAGTTCGAATGCCGCGACCGCATGCTGCGCGTACGCCGTCGTGAATATGACGTGCGGCCGGTGGCGCACCTGCCGCAGCACGTCCGTGCCGATCACTCCCGGCATCTGGATGTCGAGCAGCACAAGTTCGGGTTTCAGCGCGTCGATCCCGGCGACGGCATCGACGCCGTTCGCCGCTTCGCCGACGACCCGTATCCAGTCGACTTCGGCGAGCATGCGCAACAGTCCCGCTCGCGCGATGGCTTCGTCGTCGGCGATGAACGCCGTGACAGGGACGATGCCGTTCATGGCGGCGCCGACCGTTCCGGTGCCTGCCCGTCCGACAGCAGCGGCAGGGTCAGCGTCACGGCGAATCCGGCATCGGGCGTGCTGTCGACGCCGACCCGCGCGCGTTCGCCGAACGTCCACTGCAACCGCTCACGCAGGCGTCGCAGGCCCGTGCTGCCGGTGCGCGCAATCTCGTCGCGGCTCGCTCCCACGCCGTCGTCGCCCACGGCGACGGTCAGCAGATCGCCGTTGACGGTCGCGCGAATCGTGATGGTCGTAGTGCCGAGCTTCGGCGCGGCGCCGTGCCGTACGGCGTTCTCGATCAGCGTCTGCAGCGCGAACGACGGGACCAGCGCCGGCAATGCGGCCTCGTCCACGAGCGTTTCGACGCGCAGGCGTTCGCCGAAGCGGACCCGCTCGATCGCAAGATAGCGTTCGACGAACGCGAGTTCTTCGACGAGCGGCACGAGGTCGCGGTCTTCCTCGATCACGGTGCGCAGTACGCCGGCGAGTTGTTCCGCTGCCTGCGACGCCGCACGCGGCGCCGTCGGAATCAGCTGCACGATCGTGTGCAGCGTATTGAACAGGAAATGCGGGTGCAGTTGCGCGCGAAGCTGTGCGAGCTGCACGCGCGCGGCGTGTGCTTCGGCCAGCGCGGTGCGCTGCGCCGCGCTGTTCGCATAGGCGACACCGGCCACGACCAGATACAGCCACACGCCGGTCATCAGGAACGCGACGATGCCGGGTCCTTCGCGCAGCACGACGTGCCGCGACACGATGTAGTCGACCGCGATGACCAGACTGAGCCAGAGGCACGCATAGACCGCGGCGGCGAGCATGTGCACGCCGACGAAGCGCAGGCGGAACGGATGCGGCCACGGTGTGCGGCGCGTGAATGCGTAGACGCCGAAGCCCAGCAGCGCGCCGGGCACGATCATGCGGGCCGAGCCGATCATCGCCGCGACGAGGGGCAGGTCGTGCGCGCTGATGATGATGGCCGTGAACACTGCCCACATCGGCAGCCACGCAAGCGCGATCTGCACCCAGACCCAGCCGCGCGGCATCTCGCTCAAGGCGCGACGGCCGCGGTTCGCGTCGCGTCGTAGGCGAACACGCCTTCGTCCCAGGTCGCGCCGTTGTCGTAGGAACGATCCTGCGTGAAGCGGAACGATTCGGCCTTGATCGCGAAATAGCGCGATCGCGTCAGCGTCGTGTCGCTGCCTCGGGTATAGCTGCCGTCCACGTGCATCTCGCCTGCCTCCTGCCGGCCTTGCGCCGAGCCCTGGCGCGCATCATAGGCGTCGGTACTGGTGATGTTCCAACGTGCGCCCGTCGCGTCGTAGACACGCCGCGATCGGCTGGTGCTGCGCGGATTGCCCGAGGCATCGACAACGACGAGTTCGTCCTCCATGCCGTCCGGCTTACGCCGGACTGTCAGCGTTCCAGAGAGCTTCGGCGCGCCGTGGATCAGCGCCGCGAGGCCCGATACTTTTACATGGACGTCGAGGCGCCATGCGCCGAGCAGGAAATCGAATCCGTTTGCGGCCGGGTCTGGCCCGGGCGCCTGCGCGAGCGCGCCGAGCGGCAGCAGGAGTAGGAGAGCGGCGAAGAGTCGACGACGCATGGCAGTGCCCTGTGGCAAGGAAGGCCGCAGCTTGCCAGCTACGGCGCAGCGTCCGGAGCCGCGTCAGCCGGCGTTTCGTCGAATGGTCGAACGGCGCCTGCGAACGGCGCGCCGCGCACGCAGGAGGGGCTTACGCTGCAGCCATCCACTGCCGCACGGCCTGCAACCCATGCCAATGAATACGGACTCCGCGCCAGCGCCATTGATCGTGCTCGATCAGGTCGTCAAGACCTATCCCGGGCCCACCGGTCCCGGCCTCTCCGGTCTATTCCATGCGCTCGCCGGTATCGATCTGGAGATCCGCTGCGGCGAGTTCGTCGCCGTCGTCGGGGCGTCCGGCAGCGGTAAATCGACGCTGCTGAACCTGCTGGGCGGCATCGACCGCGCGAGCGCCGGCCGGATCGTCATCGATGGTCGAGACCTCGGCGCGGCGAGCGAACGTGAACTGACCGTCTGGCGCGGACGCAGCATCGGCATCGTTTTCCAATTCTTCCAATTGCTGCCGACATTGACCGCGCTCGAAAACGTCATGCTGCCGATGGATTTTGCCGGCATCGGTTCTCCGCGCGAGCGCCGGCAGCGTGCGCTGGCCCTGCTCGAACGCCTGCGCATCGCCGACCAGGCGGACAAGTTGCCGGCGTCGCTGTCGGGCGGCCAGCAGCAGCGCGTCGCGGTGGCGCGCGCGCTGGCAAACGATCCGCCGATCCTGCTCGCCGACGAACCGACCGGCAATCTGGACTCGCGCACGGCCGAAGCGCTGCTCGAGGGGTTGTCAGACCTCGTGGACGAGGGTCTGACCATCGTCATGGTCACCCACGAGCCGCGTGCCATGGCGCATGCGTCCAGGGCCATTTCACTCGCGGACGGCCGCATCGTGCCCGAGGCGCGCGCTGATGCGTAGCCCGCGCTGGAGCAAGATGCGACGCGACGCCTCGCTGCACAAGGCACGCACCGCGCTCGTCATCCTGGCAATCGTCATGGGCCTCACTGGCGCCGGCGCGCTGCTCGCCTCGTGGGCATTCGTGCGGCAGGTGACCGCGCAGACCTTCATCGCGAGCCGCCCGGTATCGGCGACCTTGCGCGTCGATCGCATCGACGATGCGCTGCTCGCGCGCATCCGTGACCTGCCTGCCATCGCGGCGGCACGTGCGCGCCGTGTCGCCTTTGCCAGCGTCGATGCGGGTGGCCGCCGTACGCGCGCGCAGTTGTTCGCGCTGTCGGACTGGCATGCGCACGATATCGGCCAGTTGCGTTCGGAGCGGGGCACTTGGCCGCCGCGTGACGGTGAGATCGTGCTGGAACCGTCCTCGCTCGAATTTGCCGGCGCCCAGTTCGGCCAGACCGTGCGCGTGAGTGTCGGTGACAAGGCGCCGGTCGCGCTACCGCTCACCGGCATCACGCGTGACGTGAGCCTGCCACCCGGCTGGATGGATCACGTCGTCTACGCGTTCGTCACGCCGACGACACTCGCGCAGCTCGGCGCACCGGCGACGTTCAACGAGATCCAGTTCGTCGTACGCGACACGGCGCTCAGTCGCGACGCTGTGCGCCGCATCGCCGATCAGGCGCGAGCGCAGATCGAGCAGGCCGGCGGCCGCGTGACGAACATCGCCGTGCCGGAACCGGGCGAGCATGCGCACGCGGCGCAGATGGATTCGTTGTCGCTGACGCAGGGCGCGTTCGCGCTGATGACGCTGCTGGTCTGCGCGCTGCTCGTCGTGAACCTCGTCTCGGCGATGCTCGCGGCGCAGACGCGCGAGATCGGCGTCATGAAGGCGCTCGGCGGTTCGGCGCGGCAGATCGGCGCGCTCTACCTCGGCTTCGCGCTCGCCATCGGCGTCGTCGCGTCGCTGCTCGCATTGCCGGCATCGATCGCGATTGCGCGGCCGTATGCGGCAATGAAACTCGACATGTTGAATTTCCCGGTCGGCGACGCGGCGATTCCCGTATGGCCGCTCGCGGTCCAGTTCGCCGTCGGCTGCCTGCTGCCGGTCTTGGCGGCGGCATTGCCGGTCGTGCGCGCGTGCCGCCTACGCGCCGCCGAGGCGCTGCGTGACGCCGGTATCGCCGCGGAGGGCGGCCATCTTCGACGCCGCATGACATTTCCATGGATAGGCCGGCCGCTGCAGCTGTCGATCGGCAATGCGTTCCGCAAGCGTCAGCGCATGCTGCTGACGGTGCTCGCGCTCGCGGCCGGCGGCGCAGTCTTCCTCGGCGCGGACAGCCTGCGCAGCGGCGTACGCGCCTCGGTCGCGCAGCTGTTCGCCGGCAATCGCTACGACGTGGCCTTGCGCCTGGCCGACAGTGCGGATGCTGCGCGTGTTGAGACGATCGCGTCGGCGGTTTCCGGCGTGACTGGCGTGCAGGCGCTCGTACGCGACACCGCTGCCGTGAGGCGCGGCGACGGTCTCGACGGCGACAGGTTCGCGCTGGTCGGCCTGCCACCCTCCTCGCCGCTGCTCGCGCCGGCCATCCTGCACGGACGCGGCATCGCGGCTGGCGACGGGAATGTGCTGGTCGTCAGCCGTTCGCTGCTCAAGGATGAACCGTCGCTGCGGCTCGGTGCGGATGTCGAACTGCGCCTCGACGACATGCCGGTCAACGATAAGCCGACGCGCTGGCGCGTCGTCGGAATCGCCGACGTCGGTCCGCAGCCGCTGGCCTATGCGCCAGTCGCCGCATTGAACACCGCTCGCGGCGACGAGCGCGCATCGACCGTGCTCGTGACGACCGCGGCGCGCGAGCCTGCGGCCCGGCTCGAAACGATACTGCGCGTGCGCTCGGCGTTCGACGGTGCCGGCATCGCGGTCGGCGGCAGTGAACTGATGAGCGAGACACGCCGCGTGTTCGAGGATCATCTGCTCATGGTCGTGCAGTTCCTCGGCGTGATGGGATGGGCGATGATCGCGATCGGCGGCATAGGGCTCGCCTCGACGATGAGCCTCGGCGTGCTCGAACGCACCCGCGAGATCGGAGTCATGCGCGCCATCGGCGCGTCGGACCGCGCGATCGTGACGCTGGTGCAGGTGGAAGGACTCATCGTCGCCGGCCTCGCATGGATCGTGTCGCTGATCCTGTCGATACCGATAGGTCACCTGCTCGCGAGCGCATTCGGCCGCGTGATGTTCCCGGTGCCGATGCAGACCTTGCCGAACGCGACCGGTGCGCTCGCCTGGGGCGCGATGCTCGTGGTCGTATCGACGCTTGCGTGCACTTGGCCGGCGCGCCGTGCCGTGCGCTTGCCGACGGCGCGGGCGCTGGCTTATGAGTAGGGTGGCCTTGTGTGATGTGCTCCGGGGTTTGCGCGTTTCCTGGCATCCTGTGGTCCGGCTCAGGTGCCTGAGTTCGGGGGCGTGGGTTCATTCGAAATAGCCGGGCCCTTAAGGTTCTGCGGCAGATTCGCGATGAATTGCGCGGCCACTGCAACCCCTCTACCATCAGTGACTATGCTCGTTTCCCGTATGCAGCCGGCAATGACTCGTCCCCAGCGCCGTGCAATGGCACGGCTGCTCGCGTTCTGGTCGCTGCTGGGTTTTCTGCTGCTTGGAACGACCGCCCAGGCCCATGACCACGGGCATCGGCATGTGGGAACGACGCACGCGCAAGCGATCACGAGTCATCCTACCGACGACAGTGTCTCCGGCGAGGCGATGCCGGACGACGAACACGGGCATCACCACAGCGGCGATCCGCTCAAGGATCTGCTGACGCTGGGTCACAATCACGTGGGCGGCACCTGTCCTGGCCTGCCTCCGACGCTGTGGATCCTGGCCGATGCGCCGCACGCGCCGCAACCGGCCGTGCCCTGGCCCGAGCGCACTCTGGGCGACAGCCGGCCTGACACGCCGTTCCGACCTCCGATAGCCTGATTTGCGGACGCATCGGCCGCGTCGGACGCGGCCCCACTCCCGTGCGCGACGTGCGCACGGTCGACGTCTGTTGATCAGAGGATTTCCTCGTGCTCCGTTATTCCTGGATCGGGCTCGCCGTCCTGGCGTGGCCCACGCTTGCTGTTGCGGCAGCCGGCATACCCCTGTCTGCGCCTGTCGTCCTGACGGCCGCAGCGGCGCAACCGCTGACTTTGTCAGACGCCATCGCACGTGCACTTCAAGACAACCCGGCGCTCAAGGCGGCGGCCTTCACCCTGCGCGTACAGGATGCGCGGCGCGACCAAGCCGGACTCAAGCCCGCGTGGCACGGCACACTCGATGCCGAAAACTTCCTCGGGTCTGGCCGCCTTCGAGGCGTCGACGCCCTTGAAACCACGCTACGCCTTGGCACGATCATCGAGCGCGGCGGTAAGCGCGACCGGCGCATCGGCCAGGTCGACGCAGAGACGACATTGCTCGCCATCGACCAGGACGTCGCCCGACTGGATCTTCTTGCCGAAGTGGCGCGCCGCTACATCCACGTCGTGGCCGATCAGGAAGTGTTCGCACTGACGCAGCAGGCGTCAGCACTGGCGACGCGAGGTACGCAACTGGTCGAGCAGCGCGTCCGAGCGGCAAAGGCCGGGGACGCCGAATCCGGCAAGGCGCGCATCGCCCTGGCCCGGGCCGAGATCGCGCATGAACATGCCGAGCATGAACTCAAGAGCGCGAGGGTCGCTCTGGCGGCGACCTGGAACGCGCGCGAGCCGGGATTCGAGCGTGCCGAGGCCGCCTTCTTCGCCTTGCCCGAGCCGGAATCGCTGGACAGCCTGGTCACCGCGCTCGAGCGCAATCCGAACCTGGCCCGATTCGCCTCGGCGCGTCGCGTCGAGGACGCACGCCTGGCGCTCGCGCGCTCGAATCGCATGGCTGACGTGACATTCAATGCTGGCATACGGCGACTGGAAGCCGGCAACGATCAGGGCTTCGTGCTGAGCCTGTCCGTGCCGTTTGGCAGCGCGGCGCGTGCCGCGCCGTTCGAGCATGAGGCGGAATTCCGGCGAGACGCGATCGACGCTGAAGTCGACGCGGTACGGGCCGATCTATACCGCACGCTCTATGCGCTCTATCAAGAGCTCTTGCACGCGCGCACTCAAGCCGATGCGCTACGCACGCGCGTCATACCGGAAGCCGAACGCACGCTACAGCACGCCGAGGCGGGCTATGCGCTCGGTCGCTATTCCTATCTGGAACTGGTGGATGCGCAGCAGCAGTTGCTGACCGTCCGGCGCGAGGCGATCGATGCCGCACGCGACTACCACCTGTTCTTCGTCGAACTCGAACGACTGGCCGGGCGCAGTCTGGGCGCGGCTGCCGCGGAGACTGCCCGATGATCAAGATGTTCCGTTCAGCCGCGGCGCGTCTCGCCCAGATGATGTTTCTTGCTCTGACACTGCTGCCGATTGCAGCGACCCTGGCCGAATCCGAGGCGCCCGCACAGGAGGCCTTCGAGCGCGGTCCTCACCGTGGCCGAATGCTGCGTGACGGCGATTTCGCCATCGAGGTCACTATCTTCGAGAGCGGCGTGCCGCCGCAGTTCCGGCTTTACGCGTACCGGGGCGACAAACCGCTGCCACCCGCCGAAGTGCAGGCGACGGTGGAGCTGATGCGCTTGGGCGGCCAGGTTGACCGCTTTACGTTTTCGCCCGAAGCCGACCATCTGACCGGGAGCGGCACGGTCCATGAGCCACACTCGTTCGACGTCAAGGTCGCGGCGACGCACGTCGGCAGGTCGCATCAATGGACCTACGATTCCTACGAGGGCCGCACAACGATCCCGGCGGCAGTCGCGGATGCGTCGGGCGTCAAGACCGATGTTGCCGGGCCTGCCACGATCCGCCATGAAGTCCGCCTTCTCGGCGTGGTGGCGGTCGACGAGAACCGCCGGGCGCGCGTCAAGGCGCGTTTCGCGGGACTTGTGCGCGAGGTGCGAGTTGGCCTCGGCGACACAGTGACGGCGGGCCAGACGCTGGCGACCGTCGAAAGCAACGAGAGCCTCAAGAGTTACGCCCTTACGGCGCCGATCGCCGGCGTCGTGACGGCGCGTAGCACGAATGTGGGTGACGTCGCTGGCGACGCCGCGCTGTTCGAGATCACGGATCTGAGCCAGGTCTGGATCGACCTGCATGCATTCGGCGGCAGTGCCGCCCGGCTACAACCGGGACAACCCGTGGCCCTACGCGCGGCCTTCGGCGAGCTTTCTGCCGAGGCGACGCTCGACCGCGTGCTGCCGATTGCCGCCGCCGGGAGCCAGAGCGTGATTGCGCGCGTGCGCCTGCCGAATGCGGACAACCGCTGGCGGCCGGGCCTGGCGGTCAGTGCAGATGTCGTCGTCGCGACACGCGAGGTGCCGCTGGCCGTGAAGGTCGCGGGACTTCAGCGTTTCCGCGATTTCACGGTTGTCTTCGCGCAGGTTGGCGACACCTACGAGGTGCGCATGCTCGAACTGGGTGCGCGCGACCCCGACGCGGTCGAAGTGCTCGAAGGTATCGCTGCGGGCACGCGCTACGTGACCGAGCAGAGCTTCCTCATCAAGGCCGACGTCGAAAAATCCGGCGCGAGCCACGACCACTGAGGACGCGACCATGCTCGAATCTCTGATCCGCGCGTCCATC